>NZ_JBFAYB010000043.1:0-68673 GCF_040681075.1 Streptomyces sp. NPDC051907
CCCGGCCCGCGGGCTCGGCGCCAGGCGCGGCGCCGGGCGCGGCCGGCGGCGCCAGATGCTTCTGGTGCAGCGCGTGGCCGACCTCGCGCGCCAACTGGGCGGCGCGGATGCGGTCGTTCGCCGCCAGCACGTCGCCGACCTGCTGCCAGGCGGCGGCCATGAACTCCTCTTGGCGGGCCTGGACGACCTGCGTTCCGAAGTTCGCGGCGATCCGGAACCTGGGATCGAGGTTCAGCCGGTGCACCCAGTTGCGTTCCTCAGCGGCGGGGACGGGCGTGCCGTCCCGCTGGGTCAGCAGCCGGGACCGCTGGGCGTGCCAGCGGCCGTACAGGGGCGGTGTGACGACCGGGTCGACCTCGTCGGCCAGCATGCGGGCCGCCGGGCCGCCGGCTGTGGCGGCGAGATGCGCGTTCGCGTCGGCCGGGGTGTCCCTCTGATAGTCGTCCGCGAGGTTGACGAGCCCCGCCAGCGCCGTCTGGAAGGGGTGCGGCGCGGGCCTCGGCGGCTGGGCCAGCCAGCCGTCCCAGTCGTCCCACAGGTCCGGCTCGCGCTCGGGCACGCGCAGCGCGCCGCCCAGCTTCAGCACCCCGCCGAGCCCGGCCGGGGCGGTGATCGGCGGCAGGCCGGCGCCGGGGGGCCGCTGGACGTCGACGTCGCGGCGGGCCACCCGCTCGTCGGCGCTGCGGGGCTCCAGCAGCCGGACGAGGTACTCGAAGTCGCCCGCGTCCCCGGTGCCGAAGAACCAGCGGTGGTAGTAGGGCAGTTGTCCGGCGGCCTGCCGGTTCGGATAGGCCGGTCCCCAGCTGGAGTGCAGGGCGCTCGGCGCGCCGGCGGGGTCGAGGCCGAGCCCGGCCAGGCGCCCGGTCTCGAACGCGGGCACCAGGAAGGCGTGGTACGGCGTGTTCGGCCGCAGATGGCGGGGGCACATCAGCCGGGAGCACGCGCTGTCGGCGTCGGCGCGCAGGACGCCGCGCAGCGCGGACAGCGCGGCGGGCATGTGCTCCTTCTCCGACAGGACCCGGTCGGAGAGCTCGCCGTTGACGTGGACGTGCGCCCAGGCGCCCAGCTGGGCGGGGTCGGGCAGGGTCGCGGCCGGGTCGGCGACGGTGAGATACGGCAGCGGCCGGTCCTGGAGCGCCGACCCCTCCTCGAACTCCCCCGGCTCGCCGGACTCCTTCGGGCCCTCCAGGACGATCAGGGCGAGCCAGGGCAGCAGCCTGCCCACGTCGCCCTCGTCGGCTGCGGGGCTGTACCTCCAGAGGAAGTCCTCGTCGTAGAACTCGATGTGCGCCAGGTAGTTGGGCTCGACGTTGGTGATCCAGGGGCGGGGCTCGGTTCGCGAGATCGCCCGCTGGTCGACGCCGACGACGTCCCCGGGGCCGTACAGCTGCACCTGCTGCTCGACGGTCCGGCTCAGCGGCTCGCCGCCCGCGAGGGGCTCGCCGCTCAGCCGCAGGGAGACCTCGATCGCCGCCCGGGTCCCCGCCGCGGGGCTCTCGGCGATCTTCGTGGCGATGCCGGTGCGCAGCCAGGGCAGGAAGGAGTACGCGTTCACTCTCATGTGATGCTCCCGAGGCTGAAGACCTCGGTGGCCGCGGTCAGCTGGTCGCTCTCGGGGTCGGCGGCGGCGGCTCCGGAGGCGACCGTCCCGCCGGCGACCAGGACCGTGCCGTCGGACAGGGCCGTCGCGGCGAACCCCCAGCGCCCGGTCGTCAGTCCGGCGGCCGCCGTCCAGGACTTCGCCGCGGAGTCGTACAGGAGCGCGCTCTGGTAGCCGGCGCCGTTGTGCTCGTCGGCGGTGCCGCCGATCACCAGGAACACCCCCGAGCCCAGCGGCGCCACGCGGTGCAGTCCACGGCCGCCCTCGGTGGCCGGCTGGGCCGTCCAGGCGCCGGCGGCCAGGTCGTAGCGCTCGGCCGTGAGCGCGGTGTACGGGTCGAACGTCCCGTCGCCCGGCGAGCCGGGGGTCGCGCCTCCGACGACGAGGGCCGCGGTGTCCGAGACGAGGACGGCCTGCTGGCCGCTCCTGGGCTGGAGCAGGCTGCCGGTCGGCGTCCAGGCGTTTGCCGTCGGGTTGTAGAGCTCGCAGAACGCGAGGGAGGCGACGTCGCGTCCGGAGATCGGCGCCCTGCCGCCGGCGACGAGGACCTGACCGCCTTTGAACAGCAGCGCGGTGTGGCCGGTCCGGGCGTCGGTCATCGGCGCCGCGTCGGTCCACTCGTCGGCGTCGGGGTCGTAGACCTCCGCCGAGGCGAGCGCTCTGAGGGAGTCGCTGGAGCGGGTCGCGGCCCCGCCGGCGACCAGCACCTTCTTGTTCGCCAGCAGGACGGCGCTGTGGCCGTGGCGGGCCTGGCGCATGCCGGCCGCGCTCTGCCAGGTTCCGTCGGACGGGTCGTAGACCTCGACGGCCGTCAGCGCGGGAGAGTGGGGCGAGGATCCGCTCGCCCCGCCGGCGACGAGGACCTTCCCGTCGTCGAGGAGCGTCGCGGTGTGCAGTCGCCGGGGGAACGTCAGAGGGCTGCCGGCCGTCCACTTCTGCTCGGCGGGGTCGTAGACCGCGGTCTTGGCGACGGGCACGGACGAGGCGTCCGCGCCGCCCACGAGCAGCACCTTGCCGTCCTCGAGCAGGACCGCGCCGTCGTACTGGCCGTGCCAGCCGGCTGCCGACGGCAGGTCGCCGGCCTTCGTCCAGGCGCCGGCGGCCGCCAGTGTGGGACTGGTCATGGCGTCAAACCCTTCATGGCAGTGACCGGGGTCAGGGGGTGAGGATCTCGGTGGCGGAGGTCGTGACGTCGACGCCCGCGGGCGCGGCCGGCCCGGAGCGCACGGTCCCGCCGACGGCCAGCACCCGGCCGTCGGACAGCTCGATCGCGGCGAAGTCCCGTCGTCCGACGGCCAGTGGGCCGGTCGGGGTCCAGGTGCGGGCGGCGGGGTCGTAGAGGGCGGCGGCGCGGTAGCCGGCGGTGAAGGCGGGCCCGTCGCCGCCGCCGACGACCAGGACCCTGCCCGAGCGCAGCAGGACCGCGCGGTGCCGGCTCCGCCCGGCGGGCATGGCGGCGACCGGGGTCCAGGCGTCCGCGGCCGGGCTGTACTGCTCGGCGGACGCGAGGGCGGCCAGGCCGAACCGGCCGGCGGCGGGGACTGCGGGCCCGTCGCCGCCGGTCGCCAGCACGGAGCCGTCGGCGAGGACGGTGGCCTGGCAGCCCTTGCGCGCGGCGCCCAGGCTCGCCGCCGGCGACCAGCGGCCGGTGGCCGGGTCGTACAGCTCGCAGTAGGCGAGGGCCGCCTCCCGGCCGCCAGTGGCGAGCGCGCCGCCGACGACCAGGACGCGTCCGCCGGCGGGCAGCGCCACGGCCCGGTGGCCGGAGCGGGCGTCGCTCATCGGCGCCGCCGCCGTCCACTGCCCGGTCCGCGGGTCGAACAGCTCCGCCGAGGCCAGCGAGCCCTCGCCGTGGGCGCCGCGTGCTCGGCTGCCGCCGGCGATCAGCACCTTGCCGGTGCTCAGCAGGGTCGCCGAGTGCGCGCAGCGGGCGCCGGCCATCGCGGCGACGGGAGTCCAGCGGTCGGCGACGGGGTCGTAGACCTCGGCCGAGGCGAGTGCGGAGCCGTCCGCGCCCTGTCCTCCGGCGACCAGGACGCGGCCGTCGGCGAGCAGGGTGACGGTGTGCCGGCGGCGCGCGGCGCCCAGGCTCGCCGCCGGCGACCAGGTCTTGTCCACGGGGTCGAACAGCGCGGCGCGCGCGAGCGCCCTGCCTTCGGCGTCGGCGCCGCCCGCGAGGAGCACCGCGCCGCCGGCCAGCCGCACGGCGTCCACGTCGGCGGCTTCGTACGGCAGCGGGCCCGCGGCCGACCAGGCGCCCGGGGTGGTCAGCGGGGCGGAGACCTCCGCCTCCGGGACGACGTGCAGCCGGCCCGCCAGGCTCGGGTCCGCCTCGACCCAGGCGGCCAGCGCGTCCAGGGCCGTCGTCTGGCTGCGGAAGCTGGTCGCTCCCTGGGCTGCGTCGGCGGTCGGCGGAAAGGCCTGCTGGTTGTTGCGTACGTAGGCGACGACGAACCGCTGTCCGGTGATCTGCGCGGTGTCCTCGGCCGTGAAGGGCCGGCGGCGCTCCGCGTCGCGCTGGGACAGCGGCGAGCGGCTGGTGCTGCTGCCGTCGAGGAGCTGGTTGAACACGGCGCTGCTGACGTTGTGGAAGCGCTGGGGCTTTCGGGGGGCCGCGGCGGCGGCCCGGCCGGGCGCCGCGGACGCCGTGGCCCGGCGGGCCTTGCCGTCGATGATGTGGAGTTCGTAGCGGGCGCTGCGGCGGACCGCCCGCACGGCGGCGAACGCCTCCTTCTGCGCGCTCAGTTCGAGCCCGGCGTCCTGGTTCTCGTACGCGGGCTTGGACAGCTTCGCCGCGTCGTCCATGTCCTGGAACTGGGCCATCGCGAACTTGTCGTCGGTGACCGACAGCTGGACGAGGCCGCTCTCGGGCGCGGGCGCGACGGTGAAGCGCCGGCCGTCGCTCGGCCGCTGCGCGCCGAGCCGGTCGAGGCGCACGCCGAGCGGGATGGCGCGCTGCCGTACGAACAGCGTGCCCAGCGGGTGCAGCACCAGCCGGTCGGTGTCGGGCAGGGTGCGCAGGCTCACCAGGGCGTTGCCGCCGCCGGCGGGCAGTCGGGTCTCCCAGCCCTCGGTCTTGGCGATCTCGCCCGCGAGCAGCGCGAGCACTTCGACGGGCGGGAGGGTGGTGTTCTGCTCCTCGCCCCAGGTGATGTCGAAGTCGGCGGAGATCTCGAAGAAGAGAAGGGAGATCGAGCCCCGGCCGTGGGCGCGCCACGGCGCCGGGCCCTCCAGCTGGAACCGCAGGTCGATGCTGAAGACGCCGACGCCGAACGCCTTGAGCGAGACGCCCGCGGAGATGCTGATGACGAAGGCGAAGGGCGAGAACTGGAACAGCGCGTCGAAGGCGAAGTGCCCCTCGATGCCGAAGCCGCCGAATCCCAGGCGCAGTTCGGCGCGGGCGCCGAACTGGACCGTGTTGCTGGTGACGGCGAAGTAGCCGGACACCCGGATCAGCCGTCCTGGCATGTTGATGATGTCGACGGAGAGCCGGTCGGGCACCGGGAACGGCAGCGCGGGCGGTTTGAACGACGGGTGGAAGCCGCCGACGGTCAGCACCAGCTCGGGGCTGTCGCCCCAGGCGACGAGCAGTCCCATGCCGCCGTCGATCGTCATCGTCAGGATGCGGGACTCGAAGAGCTGCGCGTAGAACCAGAGCCGGGACTTGTCGAACTCGATCGCGCCGATGAAGTCGACCTGGAGGACCAGCAGCGGGAGGTGCTCGGTGGGCAGGACGCACTTGAGGACGCCGAGGACGGCGAGGTTGCCGGGGATCTCGATGATGACGCCGAGCGAGACGCTCACCAGCGTCGGAGTGCCCCAGCCGAGCTTCGCCATGGGGCCGATCAGGAAGGCGCCCTGCTCCGGCGGGAAGTAGGCGCGCAGGTCGCTGATGATCCGGGGGGCGTTGGCGACGACGTCCTTCGGGAACATCACCGACTCGATGCCGCCGGTGCGCACGCCCTGCACCAGCGCCTGGAGATTCATGCTCCGGTTGAGGCCGATCAGGCCGCCGACGGCGAGCAGGGTGAATCCGTAGCCCAGCTGGATGCCCCCGCCGCCGAACTCGGCGGTGATGACGATCAGCAGGGAGAATCCGTCGGAGCCGTCCGGCATCCGGGTGCTGATCAGGCCGATCGCCTTCAGCTCGAGGAAGTTCGCGAACTCCAGCTCCAGCGCCCCGGCGTACTCGCCGCGCTCGGGGTCGACGTACAGATAGCCGCCGCCGGAGATCACCCCGGCGTCCAGGGAGATGCCCACTCCACCCGGCGGCTTGAACGCGAAGTCCAGGTCGAGCGGTCCGAGATTGCCGCCGCCGTCGCCGAAGCGCGCCGTGACGATCAGGCCGACCCGGTCGACGGAGGCCTTGATCGGGCCCAGTTCGGCCTTGAAGCCGCCGGAGATCTCCAGCGGCAGCGAGCCGTCGGCGCCGATCCCCGCGCTGAGATACAGCGTGGTGATCTCTACGGGTCCGAGTTCGACGTGGACGGGGATGGCGAGATCCAGCGATCCGCTGCCCTCCAGCTGGAGGCCCTTGGACGGCGCCCACAGCGCCCGCAGCTGGAAGTCCGACTCGATCTTCCCGCCGCCGGTGACGGTGCTGATGAAGCCGTCGCCCGAGGAGAGGTCGATGACCACGCGCCCGCCCTCGAGGTCCATCCGGGCGGACGGCTCGACCGTGACGGCGCCTGAGGCGTCGGCCTCCGCTTCCAGGGCGATCCTCACCGCGAAGCGGCTGATCTCCAGCCGGGATCCGTCCGCCTGGCCCAGCAGCACCATCGGCAGGCCGTCCGCCCGCTTGGCCTGAAGGGCGGCCGAGGCGTCCAGCGACAGCTCGCCGGACGGGGTGAGGGTGATGTTCAGCGGAGGGGACACGCGGGCCTCGAGCCCTGGGGCGAACTTGGCGCCCGCGGCGAAGGTTAACGTCCACAGCGGGCTCAGCTCGACGCTGCGGGTGAACTCCGCCCCGGCCACCACGTCCATTCGCGCGCTCAGCACGGCAGGAGCGCCGCCGACCGCCTCCGCCCGCAGCCGGGCGATGAACAGGTCGAGCGTGGGAGGGCCGTCTGGTGGTCCCGTGTAGAGGAAGTCCCGCTGGTGCTTGACGAACTGCTCGGCCAGGACGCGGAACAGCTTCGTGCCGTCGAACGAGTTCGTGCCGAAGTCGAAGACCTCGCTGAGCAGCTCGGCCGGATCGGTGAACACCGACAGCAGCCGGTCGAAGTGGAGCACCCGCTGCCTGACCGGCAGCACGGTGGGGTCGGCCGGGTCGACGAGGGCGGGCAGGTCCTCGACGACTCCGATCAGCGTCAGCGCCTCGACCACCGCGCCGCTCTTGCCCTCCAGATAGCCGATCAGGGCGTAGTCGAGCATCCGCTTGGGCAGCCGCAGCATCTCGGTCCGCAGCCGGGCTCGTTGGGCGTCCGTCAGCCCGCTCGCGGCGGCCACCGCGGCGTCGAGGGCGGGTCCCAGCGCGGAGACGGCCGACAGGACCTGCTGGATCGCGCCCAGCAGGGCGCTGCCTTCCTGGACGATCCGTCCGACGTCGTCGTCGTCGATCGCGTCGGTCAGGCGCACGATGATCGGTCCGAGTCCGGCCGTCTGCACGGCGGCCGTGCCGATGGCGCCCGCCGCGGCGTTCAGTCCCCCGGGGAGCCAGAGGCCCAGCTCCTGGAAGAAGGCGGTCCGCCGGTCTTCGCGCAGGCGCTGCTCCAAGGGCTGCAACGCGCTCGCGATCTCCCGAGCCAGCAGCTCGACTGTCCCTGCGGCCATATCAGCTCACCCGCGCATGCTCGTCGAGATCGGACAGCCGCGCTCCGGGCAGGGCGAGCGCGAAGGCGCGGTGCGCGGCGACGTCCGCCCGCAGCGCGGGGGAGCCGGCGCGGGCCAGCTCGTCGAGCAGCCGGGCGAGTCCGTCGGCCACCGACACGCCGTCGAGCGTGCGCGGCACCGGCGCCTCGGGGTTCAGCTCGCTGAGCAGCAGCAGGCGCAGCACGAGGGGGCCGTGCATCCGCCGCCAGGCGACCAGCACCCGCCGGTCGTCCTCCACCAGCCGCGCCACCTCGTCGTAGTGCGCGGTGACCAGCGAGAGGGCCAGCCGGCCTGCCGCGCTCGTCTCGGCCCGGGCGCGGACCTGCTGGACGCGCCTGGCCAGCGGGACACGCGCGGCCGGGTACGCGGCCAGCGGCAGCACCGGGGGCTCCCCGTCGGCGCCGTGGGCCGCCGCGCCGTGCGGCGGGGGGCGTACGGCGTTGACCGCCCGCTCGGGGTGGACGCGGCCCGCGCCCCAGCCGTCGTCCAGGCTGCGCGGCGGGGGCGGGGCGGTGCAGGTGGCCATGAGCTGGGCGAGAACAGTTCCGTTGTCCAGGTTCTCGTTCATCTGGAACATCAGCGCGACGACGCCCGAGACATAGGGGGCGGCCATGCTGGTGCCGTACATCGGGATGTAGAGGTTGGGCGGTCGCCCGCCGCTGCGCGCCGAGAAGACCCTCACGCCGGGCGCGCACACATCCGGCTTGGGGTGCAGGTCGGTGGTCGGCCCGCGGCTGGAGAACTCCGCGAGCTTGTCGTTCTCGGCGTCGTACGCGCCGACGGTGATCACATGGCGCGCGGCGCCCGGTGCGTTGACGGTCCGGGTCCGGTTCTGGTCGGGGCGGATGAACCGGCCGGGCGGGTCGGGCGGGTCCGCCTTGGTGAACCAGATGTCGTACGGCGTCTCGAAGCCCGCGGTCTCCCTGAGGGTGATCGTCCACGTGCCGATGGCGATGTGGCCGTGGACCGGGGGCCGGAGTTCGAGATTGAGATGGCGCTTGTCCCTCGGCCCGGTCGTGAGCGCGTAGGTGTACGCGACGAGGTGCTCGGTGGTGTCTCCGGCGGGTCCGATCGGGACGACGTGGAGCGTGCTGCTGCCCGCTGGGTCGGGGGTGATCGCGGCCGTGAGCGAGGGCCCCACGGTCGGCGAGGGCCCGCCGGGGAGGGTGGGCGGCGCGGTCAGATTGACGCTGAGGATTCCGGCGCCCTCGTACCAGAGGTGGAAGACGTTGGGCTTGACGTCGGCGAACTCGACGGTGAACCGGATCTGGGTCGCGGTGGATCCCGGTCCGCTCGCGGGGACTCTGCCGAAGGCGTGCTGTCCGCCGTCCGGCTGGGACTTGGGGATGACCAGCGGCGCGCTGGGCGAGGGCGGAGTGTGGAAGCCGCCGTCGTTCCCCGCGGAGACCACGATGGAGCGTCTGGTCGTACCGAACAGGTAGTCGTCCAGCATGGTCGAGAAGGAGTCCGTGCCGTCTCCGGCGGTGCCCAGGGCGCCGAGGCTCAGGTTCACCACGACGCATTTCTTCGGTACGCCCGGGGCGAGCCACGGCTGGTCGAGGATGTGCTTGACGCCTTTGAGGCTCGCCGTCTCAAGGAAGTTCGTGCGCACCACGGCGAGGTCCGCTTCGGGCGCGATGCCGAGGGGCAGGTCGTCGACGCAGCAGGGCTGGGTCAGGGTGCCGATCCCCGCGGCGATGCCCGCGACGTGCGTGCCGTGGCCGAGGACGTCGCGGGAGAAGAAGGGCTGCGGGGTCGCCGCCTGGAGCGCGGCGTTGATCTCGCTCTCGGTGATCAGTCGGCCGCGTCGGATCGTCACCTGGGGGTTCGTCCCGCCGGTGAGCGCCCACGAGGGCCGGATCTCGGAGATCGTCTGGCTGTCGATCCTCGAGCCGTCGTACGTGCCGACGAAGTCGACGACGAGCGGGGTCGCCGGAAGGGGGCCGCCGGTCACCGCGACGTTGCCCGCCTGGATGGAGGCGAGGCCCGCGAGGGCGCTCTGGAGGGCGGCGGCCGTCAGGGGCAGCGGCAGCGCCGCGGTGCGCGCGTCCTCGCCGGCGGGGTTGCGCCAGGCGAAGGCGATCGTGCCGCCGGTCGGGCCGCCCGTGCACTCGATGGTCTGTCGCAGTGTCAGATCGAGGAGGGAGACGATACGGGTCTGCGGGAGAACGCCTGGGACTCCGGTGCCGGGCTTGACGAACGCCGGATGGAAGACGTCGATCCCGGAGTCGACGACGCCGACGACGACGCCCTTGCCGGTGAACCCGGCAGGCAGCGGGGGGTGCGCCTGGGCTTGTACGGACGTCTGGGCTCGCAGGGACGTCTGGGCTTGTACGGACGTCTGGCCGACGATGTGCGCGACGCGCCGGTCGGCGGCTTGGCCGGGGCCGGTCGGGCCGCCGTCGCCCGGCCCGTGGACCGGGCAGTCGTCGGGCCGGGCGACCGGCGCGGCCGACGCGCTCGGGGCGGGGCGGTGCGGTCGCATGGTGCGGTCGCTCTGGATCGACACGACGTCGGCCACGGCGGCGACCCGCTCCAGATCGGCCACGGCGATCGTGCCGACGGCGACCCGTGCCGTATGGAACTCGGTGCACAGCCCGGCCGCCTCGACCTCGGCGAGTGCGCCCCGGAACTGAACGATGACCTTGATCTGCTCGCGCCGCGCGAGCTCCTCCTCCGCCCGCGCCTGTGCCGACTGGGCGAAGGCGGTCTGCTTCAGGGCGTGGACCCGCGCGATCAGCGGTCCGTCGAGTTTGCTGCTCACCATCCGGCGCCCCCATTCCCGAACCGACGGTTGTCGCGCAGGTTGTCGCACGGCGGTGCGACCGACCTGCCCACCCACCACTCGGGAATGCGGAATTCAGCGCGGAACGCGCCGCGATACTCCCCCGAAATCCCATGACCAGAATGATTCTCGACAAAGTCCGGTGTCAACGGCCTTTTCCGGACACCGACCTGACGGGACACCATATTCGCGCGCCCATAGAACACCGCACTCGGCAGGGTCACCCACCGACGTGCACCTTCTTGCCTCGTACGGCGTGCTGTACATTTCCTCCCTCGCTACCGTTCGGCTTGCAATGCGACACGGACGGTGACCCCGCGCCGCGATCTCCCACCGCCCTCGCACCAGAAATACATAAACGTAGGAAATCAATCACTCCCGGCCGAGAAATGGTCGACAATCGAAAGACAACGACCGATCGGCGACATTGCGCGGCGGAGATCAATGTGTGTCTGGAACCTTTCAGACGCACATGCGACAGCGGCGAATAGGTGGTCACATAGAAGGCGGAACCGCCCCACCGCGCCGACGCCGATAGGTGAGCGAGAACGTGTCATCCGCCGACAGCGGACACAACGCCGAAGACCGCCCGGACCATCCGCTCGACCTGGACGAGCTGTTGGTCCGGGTCGCTCACGGAGACCTCGAGGCGTTCGGCCCGGTGTACGACGTCACGAGCGGCCATGTGATGGGACTCGCGTGCAAGATCCTTCGCGATCCCGCCCAGGCCGAGGAGGTGACGCAGGACGTGCTGGTCGAGGTCTGGCGCACCGCCGGCCGCTACCGCCCCGATCGCGGCAGCGCGATGACCTGGGTCATGGTGCTCGCCCACCGCCGGGCCGTGGACCGCGTGCGCTCCGACCAGGCCAGGACCGATCGCGAGCGCAAGGCCGCCCTGCGGGATCAGGAGACGCCGTACGACGAGGTGACCGAGCAGGTCGAGTCCAAGCTGGAGCGCCAGCGCGTGCGCCGCTGCCTGAGCGCGCTCACCGAGGCCCAGCGCGAGTCGCTGACCCTCGCCTACTACGACGGGCTGACCTGCAAGGAGGTGGCGCAGTCGCTGTCGCTGCCGCTCGGCACGGTCAAGACCCGGCTGCGCGACGGGCTGATCCGGCTCCGCGACTGCCTGGGAGGCGGGTCATGAACGGCGCCGACCTCCACGCCGCCACCGGCCCCTATGCGCTCAACGCCCTCTCGGACAAGGAGCGGCGGGCCTTCGAGAAGCATCTGGCCGGCTGCGAGGAGTGCCGGCGGGAGGTGGCCGAGCTCCAGGGCGCGGCCGCCAGGCTCGGCCAGACCGTCGTCGTGACGCCGCCTCCAGGCCTCAAGGACCGTGTGCTGCACCGCGTCGCGAACACGCGCCAGGAGCGACGGCCGCTGGCCCGGGGCCGCACTCCCCCGTCGGGCCGGTGGAATCCCCGCCTCGTGCTGGCCGCCTCCGTCGCCGCCGTCGCGGCCCTCGGCGCGGTGGCCGCGTGGCAGAGCGAGGAGGCCGACACCGCGTGGTCGGACGCGCGGCAGGTCGAGGCGCACCAGGCCGACGTCGCGGACGTGCTGGCCGCGCCCGACGCCGAGCTCCGTACACAGCCGCTCGTCGGCGGAGGCGCAGCCACCGTCGCCGTCTCGCACAGCCAGGACGCCGCGGTCTTCATCGCCTCGGGGCTGCCCCCGCTCCCGTCCGGCCAGGTGTACGAGCTGTGGTTCGGCAAGGACGGCGATCTGCGCCCCGCCGGACTGCTGACCGGCGACGACGCCCAGCAGATCCGGCTGCTGGACGGGCCCGTGGCCGGCGCGACGGCCGTGGGCGTCACGGTCGAGCCCGCGGGAGGCTCCCCGGCGCCCACCTCTCCGCCGCTCGGAATGATCCGCCTCCCCGTCTGAGGCCTCTGAGTCCTCTGAGCCGTCAGAGCTGTCTGAGCCGTCAGAGCTGCCTGGGCTGTTCCGCGCCGTCTGGGCCGCCTTCGCCGTCGCGGTCACCCCGGGCGACGCCCTCGTCCCGTCTCCGTGAATCCTGAGATTCTTCTCATTTCACCCAATCCCTAATAGATCCGGCTCCGAATCACTCATGTCACACCACATACGAGATACGAGTGAGGAGGTGTGTGTGATGTCCATTTCCATCAGGGTCCGTCGAGTCGTGGCGACCGCAGCCGCGACGGGCCTGCTGGCAGGCGGCGCCGCTCTGGGCGCCGCAGGCTCCGCCACCGCTGCCGCGCCGGCGTCGGTTCCCGCCGCGTCGACCGCGACCGTCACCGGCGATCACAACGACCGGTGCACATGGAAGCGCGGGCACTGGGAGCACAAGTGGGTGAAGGGCCACTGGGAGAAGAAGTGGGTCAAGAGCCACCACGGCAAGACCTGGCACCCCGGTCATCACGACCGTCACGGCAAGTGGCACAAGGGGTTCTGGGAGCACGACGACAAGAAGCACAAGGGCCACTGGAAGTGGGTCTACGTTCCCGGGCACTGGGACAAGCACTGGGTGAAGGGCCACTGGGACTGCAAGCACAGGTGAGCTGCCCGGCAGCCGCACCGTCGTCGGCGAGGTTCCAGGCCACAGGTCCTGGAGCCTCGCCGCGTCTCCCGGCTTCACCGCTTCACCGCTCGACGGCTTCACGGCCACGCCCACCGCCACGGCACACCACGCCCACGCCGCACACGGCGCCACCGGCGCACGGAGCACTCCGCCGCGCCTCTCCTCGGGACAGCGTCATGACCGCACCTGCAGCACCCATCGCCCCACTTCAGCCGGTCGAGCAGACGATGATCGCCCTGCCGCCCGGGCCTGAGGCCCCGGCCGACGCCCGCCGTGCCGCGCGGGACTTCCTGGACGCGCTCCGTCCTCCGCTGCCCGCCGACCGCCGCGAGGACGTCCTGCTCATCGTGTCCGAACTGGTCACCAACGCCGTCCGCCACGCCCCCAGTCCGTACGCGCTCGTGCTGACCGCCGACGTCGGCGCCCTGGACATCGCGGTGGCCGACGGCTCCCCCGTGGCCCCCGCGCCCCGCTCGCCGGATCTGACCGACGGCACCGGGGGCATGGGCTGGCACATCGCGGAGTGCCTGGGCGCGGCCCTGTCGACGGAGCCGCTCGCGGACGGGAAGCGCGTGCACGCGACGCTCGCGGAGCGCCCCGGTCTCCGCGGCGACGTCTGCGCACCGGCGGGCGTCGTATAGGGGCTGGTCGTAGGACCGTCGACCGTCGCAGGAGATGCGTCCGGCCCCCCGCCCCACGCTACTCCGGAGTCTCCCCGGCGGCATGCCGGCTGACCGTCGATCACCTCCGCTCCGCCCGACCAGCGCGTGCGCGTCCATCGCGTGCGATGGAGCATGAGAGTGATGACCGGATCCGTGACCCTGATCAGTGAGAGCCCAGAGGACCCGTTCTCGGTGGCGAGCGCCGTCTCCGTCGTACTGGACCGCCATGGGTCGATCGTGGGCTGGAGCGAGCGCGCCCGACAGCTGCTGGGCTACCCGGCCGAGCAGGTCCTCGGGAAGCCGGCCGCCGGGCTCCTCGTGGACGTGCGCGACCGGGACGTCATGCTGGAGGCCGCCGCGGCCTGCGTCCGGGACGGCGGCTGGTTCGGCCTCGTGCCCCTGCGGAGCAGCGACGGCCGAAGACGCGGATTCGGAGTACGCGCCAGGCGCGTTCTGCGGGGCGCCGACGAGCACGAGTGGTTCCTCGTGGGCGCGCCGGCGGACGAGGTCGAGCAGTGGGAGATCGACCGGTCGGTCATGGACGGGATGTTCCGCCGCTCGCCGATCGGGCTGTCCATCCACGACCCGGAGCTGAGGATCCTGCGCGTCAACCGGGCCATCGCGCGCCTCAGCGGCCTCCCCGGCGAGTACGCGCGCGGCCGCCGCATCGGCGACTTCCTCGTGCCCGCCGACGCGGAGACGATCGAGGGCCGGCTGCGGCAGGTCCTGGACACCGGGATACCGATGATCTTCACCGAGCAGTCGGCACGACTGCTCGACGACCCCCACCGGGAGTGGGTGGTCTCCGTGTCCGCATTCCGCATGGAGGACTCCACCGGCCGCACGGTGGGCGTCACCCAGCTCGTCGAGGACGTGACCGACCGGCACCGGGCGCGGCGCAGGCTGGCGATGCTGAACCAGGCGAGCGCCCTGATCGGGACCACGCTCGACGTCGAGACCACGTCCGAGGAGCTCGTCGAGGTCGCGGTGCCCGAGCTCGCCGACTGTGTAACGGTCGACCTCCTCGACACCGTGCGCCTGGGCGACGATCCCGCGCCCGGCGCGCTCGGCCCGTTCCGCAGGACAGCGCTGAAGACGGTCGCGGCAGAGGAGGACCGGCTGCTCTACCCGGTGGGGACCCTCAGGTCGTTCGCCCCGGACACGCCGCAGGCACAGTGCCTGTCCACCGGGCGCCCCCTGCTGGAGGCGGTCTTCGACCCGACGGGCCGCACGTCGGGGCTGGACCCGGGGCGCGCCGACCGCGCGCGCGACCTCGGCGTCCACTCGCTGATGCTGGTTCCCCTGACCGCGCGCGGCATGGTCCTGGGGCTGCTGAGCCTGTGGCGGTACCGGCTGCCCGAGCCGTTCGAGGAGGACGATCTGACGCTGGCCGGCGAGTTCGCCGCGCGCGCCGCCCTGTCCGTCGACAACGCCCGCCGCTACACCCAGCAGCGCCGCACCGCGCTCGCGCTGCAACGGCGGCTGCTGCCGCGCGACTTCCCCGAGCATCCCGCGGTCGTCGTCGCCCACCGCTATCTGCCGGCCGGCGGAGCGGCGGGGGTGGGCGGCGACTGGTTCGATGTGATCCCGCTGTCCGGGGCCCGGGTCGCCCTCGTCGTCGGCGACGTCGTGGGCCACGGCATCAACGCCGCGGCCACCATGGGCCGGCTGCGCACCGCCGTGCACACGCTGGCGGACCTGGACCTCGAGCCCGACGAGGTGCTCTCCCACCTCGACGACCTCGTGACGCGGCTGGCCGGCGAGCAGGAGACCCCCGACGAGGACTCCCCCGGCGAGCAGGTGGTCGGCGCCACCTGCGTCTACGCCGTCTACGACCCGGTGTCCCGCGTCTGCTCCCTCGCGCGCGCCGGCCATCCCCCTCCGGCGGTGGTGACGCCGGAGGGCGAGGTGAGCCTGCCCGACCTGCCCGCCGGGCCGCCGCTGGGCCTGGGCGGGCTGCCGTTCGAGGCGGCGGACCTGGAGCTCCCCGAGGGCAGCATTCTGGCGCTCTACACCAACGGGCTCGTCGAGGGCGAGGACCACGACCTCGAAGCGGGCCTCGAACGGCTCTGCGCCGCGCTGGCCGGCACCGGCCGGACCCTGGAGGAGACCTCGCGGGCGGTCACCGCGCTGCTGCCCGCCCGCCCGGTCGACGACATGGCCCTCCTGCTGGCACGGACCCGCACCCTCCCCTCGAAGAACGTCGCCACCTGGGAGCTGGCCGCGGAGCCCACCGCGCCCGCGCTCGCCCGCCGGCTGACCGCGACGCAGCTCTCCGACTGGGGACTTGAGGACATGGTCTTCACCACCGAGCTGATCGTCAGCGAGCTCGTCACCAACGCCTACCGCTACGCCCGCGGCGGACCGGTGACGCTGCGGCTCATCCACCATCACCGCCTCATCTGCGAGGTGTCCGACGCCAGCAGCACGTCTCCGCATCTGCGGCGCGCCCGCAGCACCGACGAGGGCGGGCGGGGCCTGCTGCTCGTCGCCCAGCTCACGGCGCGGTGGGGCACGCGGCACGCGCGCGAGGGGAAGACCGTCTGGACGGAGCAGGAGCTGCCGTCCCCCGCGGAGGGGCTGCGCGCGGGCGCCGAGGCGGCGCTGTGACACGCGCGAGGGCTCCCGCGCGCCGGCCTCGGCAGCTGCGGCGGGGGCGCCGCGCGGGCGCGGAACTCCGGTGCGGCACAGCGGGTCTGAGGTACCGTCAGCGCCCATGACGGGCCCTTCGCGTATCCGTCCCGCCTACGACTGCGACGAGCGGACGCAGCCGCTCGGCTGGCGCGAATGAGTCCGGCGGCCGAATCCGGAGCCAAGACCCGACGCCGGAGCCCGACGCGGCAGGAGGAGCGGAGCATGGACCACGAGGAGCTTCAGCGGCGGTTCGCGGCGCTGACCACCGCCCATGTGGCGGACGGCTGTATTCGGGCTCAGGCGCCGGTGCGCTGCGCCCCCGCGCCGATGCGTGCGGTGTCGCCGGGGAGCCGCGTCGCCGGGCGGGTGCTTCCCGCCCGGCACGTGGGCAGCGTGGACGTCTTCCTGGAGGCGTTCGAGGGCGCCGAGCCCGGCGATGTGCTGGTGGTCGAGAACGGCGGGCGGCTCGACGAGAGCTGCGTCGGCGACCTCGTGGCCCTGGAGGCGCGGGCGGCCGGGCTCGGGGGGATCGTGATCTGGGGGCTGCACCGGGACACGGCCGACATCCAGGCGATCGGCCTGCCGGTCTTCAGCCTGGGCGCCGTCTCCACGGGCCCGCTGCGCGTCGACCACCGCCCCAAGGACGCGCTGGAGTCCGCGACGGTGGGCACCTGGACGGTGGGCCGGCAGGACCTGGTCCTGGCCGACGACGACGGCGCGCTCTTCGTTCCCGCCGCCCGCGCCGGCGAGGTCTTCACGCTGGCGGAGACGATCCGCGACACGGAGCGGCGCCAGGCGGAGCGGATCCGGGCGGGCGAGTCCCTGCGCGGCCAGGTGCGGTTCGCCGAGTACCTCGCCGAGCGCGACCGGCGTCCGGAGCTCACCTTCCGCGAGCATCTGCGCACGGTGGGCGGGGCGATCGAGGAGTAGTCCGGCCCCGGCGTCCGGGTCGCCGCCGCCGTACGTACGCTCGCGTCATGGCTGACGAGAGCGCGACCCGGGACTCCCTGCGCCGACGGCGGGCGTTCTCCCTGCCCCGCCCGATGGGCGTACTCCCCTCCCGCGTCTGGACGGACGAGGAGCTCCGCCGGATCCGGAGCGGCTGTCGGGCGCGCGCTATGGAGGAGAAGTGGAACGTCCTCGCCGAGGACGGCGGGGACGTCTTCCTGTGCCGGAGCTGGACCGGGTACGCCGTCTACCGGGCGTCGTTCGGGCCCGCCGAGGGGGGCTGGAGGATCGTCGAGGCGGTCGTGGAGGGCGACGAGGAGCGCTATAGCAGCTTCGGGGACGCGTACGACCGTCTGATGCTGGAGCTGGTGCTGAGCTTCGTCGTGCTGGGCGAGCCCGCCGCCGCACTGCGCGCTCAGCTGGTGGACGTCGTCGCCGAGCGGTCCGGAAGGCCGGACGTCCCGCCCGAGTTCGTGCTGTTCAGCCTGCTGGGATACCGCTCCCAGCCGTAGCGGCCCCGGCCGGCCCCCGCCCCTGACGCCCTTGCCTACGTCGCTCTTCCTCGCCGACGCAGCGGGGCGCCGTCTCGACACGCCCCTCTACTTGCCAAGTTGGAAAGTATTGGCCACCATGGCAAGTGACCGTTCGCAGGGCACGTACGAGGGGGAAGCATGGACGAAGTCAGCGTCGCTGCGGGGACGTTGGGGCGGGCAGCCGAGCTGGAGAAGGCGGCTCGGGCGGGCAGCGGCTGGTACGCGCGCTATCTATGGGTGTTCGCCGCCGGGCAGTTGTTCCTGGTGCCCGTGGCCGTCCTGTGGCACGGGCTCGCGTCGGCGATCGTCTTCGGCACGGCCAACACCCTGCTGGTGACCGGACTCAGCGTGTACGCCTCGCGTCAGCGGGTCGTCCGCCGGGGCTTCGGCGTCAAGCACGGGATGATGGTGGGGTCCTGGGCCGTCGTCTTCGCGCTCACCATCCTGCTGGGAAACGCGGCGTTCCCGGACAGCCCCGGCTTCGCGGCGCTCGCCGCGCTGGCGTGCGCGCTGCCGTTGGCGATCGGCGCGCTGCTCGAGACGCGGCGGTCGTCGTGACCGAGCCGACGGCGGACAAGCAGCACGGAAGCCACCCCCGCCACTCCTTGGCGCCCCTGCTCAACGCACCGGTGCGACTGTCGGTGGTGGCGGCCCTGGCGGCCGTGGACAAGGCCGAGTTCGGCTTTGTGCGCGACTTGGTGGAGGTCACCGACTCGGCCCTGTCCAAGCAGGTGTCGGCGTTGGAGGAGGCGGGCTGGGTGTCCGTGACCAAGGGGCGGATCGGCAGACGTCCGCGGACGTGGCTCTCGCTGACCACGGAGGGGCGCGCGGTGTACGAGAGGCATCTGGCCGCGCTCCGAGCGATCGCGGCCGTGGACTGACGGCTACTCGCCACGGACTGACACCCGCTGGTCGTGGGCTGACGTCTACCCGCCACGGACTGACGCCCGCTCGTCGTGGGCTGACATCTACTCGCCACCGACTGAGGGCTTCTCCAGGGCTGTGCGCACCAGCGCGGCGGCGAGGACCGCGAGATCGCTCTCGCCCGCCGCGCGGGCCAGCTTCGCGAGCCTGATCGGGTCGTCCGGCAGGCCCAGGCGGCGAGCGCCGTCGAGGGTCTTGGCGTCGAGGTAGGGGGCCGCCTCGGGCCAGACACCCTGGACTTCGCGGAGGAAGATGTCCACGCCGGCCGGGCCGAGGCCCGGCGTCCGGCGCAACAGCCCGCGCAGAGCGGCGACGTCACCGTCCGCCTCGGCCCGCAGCCGGCGAAGATCGCCTCCGTACTCCTCGATCAGCAGCGCAGCGCCGTCGCCGAGCTGGGTCGCGGTGCGCTCGTCGTAGCGGCGGTAGCCGCCGCTGCCGAGGGCGTCGACCCGCTCCTGCCAGCTCGCCGCGCGCATCCGCCGCGGATCGCGCAGCCCGGCGTCGTACAGCGCGCGGGCGGTGGCCACGGCCGTGGTGCTGCGGATGCGGGCGCTCAGCAGTACGGCGAGAACCAGCAGCCGGTAGAGCGGCTGAGGGGTGTCGCGCAGCCGGATGCCCGCCTCGTCGGCGTATGTGCGCCCGTGGGAGGCGAGCAGCTCGCGCACGGCCCGGCTCTGCTGGGCGGGCGACAGGTCCGGCATGGAGCACTCTCCGCGTCCGCGGTCGGCGGGGCCGCGCTCAGGTGTGCAGGATGCTGTTGCGGCCGTCGTGGTCGTCGGCGTGGTCGTCGTCGAACCAGTAGTCGCCGGCGGCCAGGTAGCGGAATCCGTACCGCTGTGAAGTGGGCAGGGCGACGGTGACCGCACGGGTGCCGTCCGGCCGGGTCTCCAGGGTGTGCGCGCCGGGCTGCCAGTCGTTGAAGTCGCCGACCACGCTGACCTGACCGCAGGGCCGGTCCGGCGGGATGACGAAGGTGATCTGGGTGTCGTCCTTGCGACGAGCGCGCTCCAGCATGGGGAAACCTTTCATCTGCGGGGCATTGCGGTCAGCATGGCGGCCCGAGGGTTCTCCGTCGTGCCCGGCTCCGCCAAAGAGGCCACTTCGTCGCCCGTACGGCGGCCCCGAGCGCGGCGTAGGCGTCCCGCGACCGTCAGGCGGCGTCGTGGAAGACCAGCCCGAGGGTGTGCCGCCGGCCGGAGCGGACCACGCTCACGCCGTGCCGGACCGGCGCGGCCGACCAGCCTCGCCGGGATCGCACGGGGCGGTCCCGGGTGGTGAAGACCAGTCCGTGGCCTTGGCGCAACAGGGTCGCGGCGCCGCGCGACTGGGCGTGGGGGCGCTGCTCGAGGAGGAGGAACTCGCCGCCCGTGTAGTCCGTGCCCGCCTCGTCCAGGGCGAGGACGACCTGGAGGGGGAAGACGGCGTCGCCGAACAGGTCGCGGTGCAGGGCGTTCCAGTCGCCGGGCCCGTAACGGAGCAGGATCTGCGCGGACTTGCTCTGTCCGGCCTCATGACAGTAGGCCAGCCACTCCTCCAGGTCGTCCGGCCAGGGCGCGGGACGGCCGAGCCGGTCGGCCCAGTCGCGGGCGATGGGCAGCAGACGCGGGTAGAAGGCCGCGCGCAGATCGCGCACCAGCTGCGGGAGCGGGTCGGCGAAGTAGCGGTAGGCGCCGGAGCCGAAGCGGCAGCGGGCCATGTCGACGGTGGTGCGGAACAGCTCCGGCGTCTCGTACAGCTCGGTCAGCGACGCGCACTGGGCGGGGTCGAGGAGCCGCCCGGTCATCGCAGAGCCGTACGCGTCGAGTTCTTCGGCCATCGCCGTCCAGTCGCCGGCGGCGACTTCTGCGGTCGGGTTCATGGTGGCGTCGCGCCTTCCTCTGTCAGGGCCCGTCGATCGCGGCCCTTCTCCGTCGTCGCGGCAGTCGCGGACGCCGTCGCGGCAGCGGTCGCGGTCTCCGTCGTGACAGCGGTCGCGGTCGATCGGGGTGTGGCGGTCGATCGGGGTGTCGCGGTCCCTCCGCGCACGGACGAGTCTGCGATGCGCTCACCGCGGTGTCTGGCGGGATTCGGACGTCAGCGTGCGAGCGGCGACAGATAGGCCCGGACCTCGGGCCGCCCGGGCAGTCCCGGCATGGGGTGGAGGCGCCAGCCGCGCGCGTACGCGGGCGGGGCGCCGTCTCCCGACACCAGCACGGCCACGGGCCGGACGCGGGCGATCGCCGTCAGCCCGGCGGGAGTGATGCCGGCGTCGTGGCCGACGGTCTGGCGCGAGGCGCAGCCGGCCAGGAACGCGATGCGGATGGCCTCCGAGCCGCTGACCACGCAGGGCGGGCGCACACCCTGGCCGTTCAGCTCGGCGGCGGCCTGCGCGAAGGCCACGCGAACATCCCGGCTGCGCGCGGTCGCGCCCGCCAGGACCGCGTACTGGACCGCCTGATGCGCGACCAGCGCGAGAGCGAGGGCGGCGACGACGACCGGGCGCCACCGCGCGGCGCGGGCCAGCCAGGTCAGACAGAGCGCCGTCGGGAGGGCGAGCAGAGCGTAGGCGGGGAGCAGGAAGCGGGGTGCGGCGTAGCCGATCAGCAGCAGGTACGGGAACGCCAGCGACAGCCCGACCAGCGTCGGCAGCAGGATCGCGCCGAGCGCCCTCGCCCGCGCCGCGGCCATGACCCCGCCCGCGACGAACAGCGGCAGCGCGAACCACCACGCCGCGGTGACCGGGTTCCGCCAGGGCACATCGCAGGGGCGGCACAGCGACCGTCCCTGAAGGGCCCGGATCTGGTCGTCGAAGGCGAGGTTCCAGCCGAGGCGCCCCTGGATCTCGCTGCCGCGGTGCAGTCGCGCGAGGAGCCCGTCGTAGCGGACGTACGCCTCGATCACCCACTCCGCGCACCCGAGGACCACGCCAGCGGCGAGCGCGAGCAGCAGGGCCGGCCGCCGCCATGACCTGACCGTGAGCGCGGCGGCGGCGAGCGGCGCGGCGAGCCAGAAGGCGTCGGTGGGCCGCATCAGCGCGGCGAGCGCGACGCCCGCGCCGAGGCCGAGCAGGGCACGGCGGTCGCGGACGTCCCGCGCGGCCCGCAGGAAGCAGCCGACGGCGATCATCGCCCCGTACGCGACCCAGAGGTTCGGCATCGCCTGCGGGCCGTAGTAGAGGGTGATCCACAGACTGGCGAACAGGGCGCCCGCGAGCGCGAGCACCGAGAGGGGCGCCAGCCGTCGCCACACCCATAGCGATACGAACAGACCGGCGCCCGACAGCACCGCCAGATAGACGCGCAGGGCGTCGACGGACGAGGTCAGCGCGGTCACCGGGGCGATGAGGAAGGTGATGCCCCGGGCGCGCGGCGCGCTGAAGAACGCGGCGGGGGCGTGCGAGGAGACCTGGCTGACGTACACCGTCTCGTCCCAGCCGAGACCTGAGCCGGGCACGACGAGCACCAGCTGGGCGCAGACGAACGCCGCGGCCACGGCGGCCAGCCAGGCGATGCGCCGCCCGTCCGGCCCCCGTCCGCCGGGCCGGGCCTCTCGCCTGTTCGGGCCGGTCGCCACGGCCGGGGTCTGCGTCATAGGGACCACGCTGCACGCGTCCAGCGCTCCCGGCCCTGTGAGCCCGGCACTCGGATGAACGAGGTCCTGAACGAGGCCCTGTACGAGGTCCTGCACGAGGTCCGCAGCGGGCTCCCGGACGGGCGCTGGAGCTGGCTCTGGATCCGGGGGTTCAACTTCCGCTCGTCGGGAGGCAACTCCCCGAGCAAGATCGACGTCTTGATCAACGGAAGGTGCCGGGAGGGGCGTTCGACGCCCTTCCCAGAGCCGTCCCGTCGCCGGTGGCATGGGAGCGTCTCGCCTCGTCCGCACTCCCGCAGGGATCTACGGGCTCTCGCACCGACCCGCTATACACCCAGCGTATACACGCCACGTATACACAGAGTGCATAGTCGATCGACTCACCGTGATCACAGGCCAGAGCCACATAGGTGACCACAGGCCAGACCCGCACAGCAGAAAGGCATCCATGTACAGCAAGGCCTTCGCCGCCGAATACCAAGGCGCCCTGCAGTCCATGTCGGTGAACTCCTCCCTCACCGACGTGCTCGCCAAGGGAACCCAGCAGCTGCGCGAGGCCGAGCTCTCGGGCTCGCCGCAGGAGGTCGCGCGCGCCGGGCTCGCCGTCGCGGAGGCGCACCGCCGTCTAGGGAACGTCGAGGAGGCGGACCGGGCGTGGAAGGCGAGCTACCGCACCGCCCGCTCGGCCGACGACCTGGGGGCGATGGCCTGGGCGCTGTGGAGCGGCGGCACGCTCGCCCGCCAGCGCGGCGCCCTCACCCTGGCCCGACGTCTGCTCGCGCTCGCCGCCGACACGGCCGAGCTCGGCGGCGACGTCGTCGCCCGGGGCTACTCCCTCGCCGGGCTGGCGGAGACCGGCCGGATCCAGGGCGACTACGAGGCCGTTCGCGTCCTGCACGAGAAGCTGCTCGCCGAGGCGCGGCGGCGCGGCGAGGCCCGGCACACGGTGTGGGCGCTGGAGGGCATCGCGCAGATCCACCGGAACACCGGCTCGTACGACACCGCGCTCGCGATGTTCGAGGAGGCGGCCGAGATAGCCGAGCGGGCGGACGACCGGCGGGGCCGCGCGTGGGCGCTGCGGGGCATCGCGGACATCGTCTCCGCCCGGGACGACCAGCCCGACCGCGCGCTCGAGCTGCTCGCCGAGGCCGAGCTCACCTGCCGCGAGATGCAGTTGACCAGCGCGCTGGCCTACAACCACAAGATGCGCGCCAATGTGCTCTTCCGCGCCGGCCGCTATGAGCAGGCACGGCAGGCGTACGAGGAGACCCTGGCGGAGTTCCGCGTCATCAGCGAGCCGCGTGGCGAGGCGCTGTGCCGGCTCGGCCTGGTCAAGACGCTGGCCCGGCTCGGGCGCGACCGGACGGAGACGGCCGCCGATCTGGGCGAGCTCCGCCGCGACCTCGACCGGATCGGTCTGCACCACGCCCGCGACATGGCCGACAAGGCGCTGGCCGAGCTCGGCGCGCTGCCCGTGGCGCCCGGGGCGGGCGTGGACGGAGGCCGGCGATGACCGTGCCGATCACCGCCGCCGCGCCGGACGCGCCCACGGCACAGGGCCCCTCCGCCGCAGACGGCTCGGCCGAGGGCCCCTCGGCGCCGCAGGTCCTCGCCCGCTGCCGGGAGCTCGTACGGCCCGCCCTCGCCGCCGCCGTCGACCTCCTGCACCCCTGGCCGGCCGAGATGGCCGCCTTCTCCCTCGGCTGGTGCGAGGTGGGCGGCTGCCCCGGACCCGGCGGAGGCGGCGAGGGCAAGGGCGTACGCCAGGCCCTGACCGTGCTCTGCGCGGAGGCTGCGGGAGCGCCTGCGGAGAGCGCCGTCGCCGGCGCGGTCGCCGTCGAGCTGATCCATACCTTCACGCTCCTGCACGACGACATCATGGACGGCGACGAGACCCGGCGGCAGCGGCCGACCGTGTGGAAGGCGTACGGCACCGGGCCAGCCGTCCTCGCCGGCGACGCGCTGTTCGCCCTGGCCCTGGAGACGCTGGCCACCGCGGAGAACGCCCATAGCGCCGCCGCGATACGCCGGCTGACCCAGGCGTTGCGGCATCTGGTGCACGGTCAGGCCGAGGACCTTCTCTTCGAGAGCCGGCCGTGGACCGGGCCGGGCGCCGTGCGCCTGGACGAGTACCGGTCGATGGCGGACCACAAGACCGGCGCGCTGCTGGGCTGCGCCGCCGCTCTGGGCGCGCAGCTCGCCGGGGCGCCGTCGTCCACCGTGGCCGCCCTCGCCCAGACGGGACGGCATCTCGGCGTGGCGTTCCAGACGGTGGACGATCTGCTCGGCGTCTGGGGTGACCCCGAGGTCACGGGCAAGCCGGTGCACAGCGACCTGCGCCGCGGGAAGAAGACCTTCCCCGTCCTGGCCGCCCTGTCGTCGAGCACACCCGCCGCCCGGCGTCTCGGGGAGCTGCTCGCCTCCCCCTCCCCGCTGGACGACGCCGCCCTGCGCGACGCGGCCGCGCTGATCGAGGAGGCCGGCGGGCGCGCCGCCGCCCTGGACGAGGCCCGGCGCCATCTCGACCTGGCGACGCGGAGTCTGCACAGCGTCCCGCTGGACCCGGCGGCGGTCGGCGACATCCTCGCGCTGCTGCCGTTCCTCGTCTCGCGCAGGATGTGACGGCCCGGCACGGCGGATCCATGCGTCTGGGGCCCTGACCGGTCGGGCCCCAGAGGGTCCGCCGCACGGAGTTCTCGCGCCGCCGGTCCGTCATCTCGCGGGAACCGCGGCCCTGGTGGCCGTCGTCGTCGGCTCCGGTCTCCAGGCATCAGCCCTCAGCGACGACATCGCCGTCCAACTCCTGGCCAGCACCCTGGCCTCGGCGACCGGGACATCGCCACGGCCATCGGGTACACCTCTCGGCCGCGCCCCGACTACGCCAGCACCCGCCGTTCGAAGGCCGTGAAGGCCGCCTCCTGGCGCCATTCGAGGGCCGCCTTGGGGCTGGCGGCGAGGAAGGCCGCGCACAGGGGCCCTGGCGTGCGCGTCCCAGGGCGTCGTTCGGCGCGGCACGCGCGCACCGGCCGGTAGTCGGCGGTCGTACGCCACAGGCTGCGCCCTGGCAGGAAGGCGTGCTCCAGCGAGGCCCGGGCCAGGTCCTTCAACTCCCGGTAGGACAGGTCGTACACGACGGCGGCGCGCTGGTACTCATGGCTGACGTCGATACGGGAGACCCCCGCGTCGTCCGTGGCCAACGCCACCGGCACGCCCCGCTCCCGGTAGAGCGGGAAGGGGTGCTCGGCGCCCGAGACGCCGAGGATCTGGTCGTTGCTGGTGAGGGCGGCCTCCACGGCGACGCGCCGCTCGGCCATGGCCGCCATCAGCTCGTCGGCGCCGTCCTCGTGCCGGATGTCGACGCCGTGGCCGATGCGCTCGGCGCGGGCCACGTGCACCGCCTCGCGGATGTGGAAGCGCAGGTCCTCGGGCTTGACCAGGCCGGGCGCCAGCTCGCCGGCGTGCAGGGTGACATGGGCCCGGGGGTAGACGTCGCGCAGCTCGCCGATCATGCGCATATGGAGGCTGTAGTCCCGCAGCGCGACGGCCCCGTCCTCGGGCTGGACCAGGTTCACGGCGACGAAGCGGGGGTCGCGCTGGGCCAGCTCCATGGCCAGCACGATCTGGGCGAAGACCCGCTCGGGGGCGCTGTTGCGCGCGACCTGCCAGACGAACCGGAACGGCACCGCGCACCCTGGGTCGGGCCGCTCGGCGGCGCATCGCGCGGCGGCGCGGAAGGCCGCGAGGTGCTCGTCGGTCTCCTGGCGCGCCGCACGGACGGCCGCGTCCATCGCCCCGCCGGCCAGCAGCTTGCGGCGCATCCGGGCGAGATCGGCGTCGTAGCCGACCCGGTCCGCGAGCGCGTCGGCGCCGGCGGCGTTCGGCGAGACCATCAGCTCAGAGTAGAACTGGCGCTGCCCGGCCGCCGTGTTCGCCACCTCGGCCAGCAGCTCCCCGGGATGACGTGCGGCGACCGCGCTGAACTTCCCGAAGGCGGCGAAGAAGTGGTCGTGGCCCGACTCGGCGCCAGGCCGGAAGTCCTGCATCGACCAGGCCCGCAGCACCTGGCGGCGGAAGGCGGCGTCGGTGCGCAGCTCCTCGGCCGGCCGGCTGCCCGCCGGACAGGGCGGCGCGAACGCGCGCAGGGAGCCGTTCTCCACGCACATGCCGTCCGCCGCCGCCAGGTCCATCAACAGCTCGGTCGACACCGCGCCGAAGAGATGGCTGTGCAGCTCGCCGCCCTTGGGCAGCGCGCGGACGAACGCGGCCAGGGCGGCCGGCCGGTCGCGGATGCGGTCCAGATGAGCGGAGACCCGTCGTTCGGCAGCCGTGAGCGCGGGCGAGCCGGGACCGGGGACCTTGCCGGGCGCCTCGGCGGCGACCGGCTGGGCGGCGAGCAGGGTCAGGCCCAGGGCCAGCAGCGTCGCCCTGCAGTTCCGGGTGAGAAGGCGCAGGGTTCTGTCGAGACGGTGGAGGGTTCCGTCGAGGCGGCGGAGGGTTCTGTCGATCATGCGGGCATCGTCGCCAGCCCGCTGCCCCCGCCGGTCCGGCGACAGGCCGCGATCACCCGAACGGGCCCGGCGCCCCCGGCCGCCCGGTCCGGGCGGCGTGCACGGAAGTCCGGGCGCACGGCCGCCGGTTGAGGCGATACGCCTCGTCTACTGAGGCTTCTCGCCCGTCACCCTCGTCTCCCCCGTCTCGCCCTTCTCCAGCGCGGCGATCGCCCTCCGCAGCCGCTGTGCCCTCGTGGCGGGCGTCCTCGCTGTCATAAGGGGGAAGACGACGGAGTACCGGGCGCTCTTGCCCAGCCGCTCGAAGGCGCTCTTCGCCGCGTGGCTCTCCTCCAGGGCTGCGGCGAGGTCCTCCGGCACGGTCGCCTCCCGCTGGGACGCGTACGCGGCGTCCCAGCGACCGTCGGACTTGGCGGCGGCCACCGCCGCGAGGCCGGGGGCCTTCATGCGCCCCGCGGCGTCGAGCGCCTCGACCTTGCGGATGTTCACCTGCGACCACAGGCTCCGCGGGCGGCGGGGCGTGTACTTCTGGAGGTAGTACGTCGCGTCGAAGGACTTGCGCTGGCCGTCGATCCAGCCGTAGCAGAGCGCGACGTCGAGGGCCTGCGTGATGGTCACCGACGCGACGCCCGAGCCCTTCTTGGCGATCTTCAGCCAGACGCCGGACTCCCGCTCGTAGTGCTCGGCCATCCACGCCTCGAGCGCGGCCTCGTCCTCGAAGACGATGATCTCCACGCTGTCCAGGGAATCCATCCCGCACTCCTCTGCTTGTGCCGCCGCTGGGGCTGCCCGGCTCCGTGGTTCCCACGCTAGGCGGCATCTAGGCCAGTTTCCGTCCTAGACGAGCCCCGGTGGACCCGGTCGCCCCCGGCGCTCGACGAGACGCGACCCCCGACCCTCCGCGCGCGGCAAAGGCCCCGACCGTCCGCGCACGGCAAAGGCCCCGGCCTCCTCGCAGGTCGGGGCCTTCGACGAGGGACGCCTCGGCGTCACATCGGCATCGGCCCAGGGCCCCCGCGACCGCGAGCGCGGCCCGTGCCGGTGCCGCTCATGCCCGCCATGGCCAGACCGCACATCAGCGCGACCGCGCCGCAGATGACGTTGCTGACGACGGCGCGCGTCGTGTCGACGTTGCCGGCCACGATCCAAGGAGAGACGATCGTCCATGCTCCGATGGCGATCGCCGCCCAGGCCATGGCGTGGGTCCGCTCGTACGCCGAGCCGAACCCTCCCATGCACAGCGCGTAGGCGACGCCGGTGATGAGGTTGCAGACGGCC
This sequence comes from Streptomyces sp. NPDC051907, assembly GCF_040681075.1. Classification (NCBI taxonomy): domain Bacteria; kingdom Bacillati; phylum Actinomycetota; class Actinomycetes; order Kitasatosporales; family Streptomycetaceae; genus Streptomyces; species Streptomyces sp. NPDC051907. Next base: position 27,790 of record NZ_JBFAYB010000043.1, read on the forward strand.
AGCGTGGTGAGGCCGTTGAACCCGACTATCCACGGCGAAGCCGCCAGGTACAGGCCCGTGAGCAGGGCCAGTGTCTCGACCGCCTGGGCACGGGGAGTGGTCGTCGCCCGCTCGAAGCGGGAACGCATCTCAGCCAGGTCGGGGTGTTGCTCGATGCTCGGGTGAGTGGTCATGGCGGGCCGCCTCCTGTGAGAAGCCTTTATCTGCCCTTTATCCCCTATGTAACGCTTCCTGAGCCGCTCAGGTCAACGCCCCTGCGCGAAATCATCGATCTTGCGCTGCATAAGGTGGAACGTCGCCGTGAGGAATGGCCTCTACGGTGTCGGACCAGTAGTTTTCCGAGAGGCAGTGGTGTACATGGCCGTCGACGCATCGAGCGTCGCCATCGCGCGAGAGCCGGGCGAGGAACCCGGGCAAAGGCGGTGGAACGGTGCGCAGGGCCCCTTCCGGTCAGTGTCGTGGACGACGGTCTGGACCGTCGGTCTGGCTCTGCTGCCCATCGGACTGCTCACCATGGCCTCCTGGCTCGGCCGCCATGTCCGCCCAAGCGCGGACGAGTGGTGCTTCCTGCCCAGCGTGCGCGACCACGGCGTCTCCGGCCTGATCGGCAAGTTCTACTTCACCGACAACGGGCGGCTCGGCAACGGCCTGCTCGTGGGCCTCTACGCCAAGTTCCCCGTCGCCGGCCACCAGTGGTTCGGCCTCGTCAGCGGCGTCCTCATGCTGGGCCTGCTCTGGGCGCTGACCGTCCAACTGCTGCGCAGGGCCGGGCAGACGACGCCGCGCGGCGTCCCGCTGCTCGTGGCGTCGATGATCACAGCGGTCTTCCTCTTCGCCACCCCCAACACGTACAAGACGTTCTACTGGCCCGCGGCCTCCGTCTCGCACACCGTCGCGCCCGTCCTCGCGTGCGCCGCGGCGATCCCGCTGCTGAGGGCCCACAGCCGGCGCGGCCGGATCGCCGCCCTGGGCGTGGTGCTCGCGGCCGGGATCTTCATGGGCACGCTCTCCGAGGAGGCGTCGGTCGTCGCCCTCGTGGTGCTCTCCGGCGCGGTGCTGCTCGGCCGCTGGCTCTTCGTCGAGCGCGTCCGCGGCTTCGTCCGCAACTGGTCGCTGCTCGCCATGGCGGGCATCGCCGTCGGCACCCTCGTGCTGGTCACCTCGCCCGGCTCGCGCAACCGGCGCGAGCGGTACGGCGCCGAGTCCGCCTCGATGCTGGCGCCCGAGTCGTTGGCCGGCTCGTTCCGCGGCTATCTGCAGATCCTCGAGACCGTCTTCACCACCTGGCAGTACGTCGGCGCGCTCGCGGCCGGCGTGCTCCTGGGCCTGATGGCCCGCAGCCGCGGCGGACGCCAGCCGGTGCTGCTCCCCTGCCGGCCGCTGTTCCTGGTGTCCCTCGGCGCGCTCGCCTTCCTGGTCTGCGGCTACCTCTGCACCGTCATCACCTACCCCGTATTCGGCGACCGGGTGGTGACCACGGAGCGGACGTGGAACGACTACCTCCTGCTCTACGTCCTGCTGCTGGTGGCCGCCGGCGCGTTCGCCGGCCGCGCGCTGCGTCAGCGATCTGAGAGCCAGGGCCCCGCCGCGGCGGCGTCCCGGCGACGGGTCCTGGGCGCGGCGACGGCGGTCGCCACGGCCGTGTGCGCCGTGTCCGTGGCGGGACTGGTCTCGCCGCTGGCCGAGCTCGGCGACGACATGCGGGTGCGGGCCCAGAAGTGGGACCGTCAGGACCGGTGGCTGCACGCCCAGTCGGAGAACGGCGCGAAGGTCCTCCCGTACAAGCCCCTCTCGGTCGCCAAGATGCTGGAGCCGTTCGGCGGCGGGGGCCGCAAGGTGTGGCCCGCCGAGTGCGTCGCCGACTACTACAACGTCGACAAGGTCACCTACTCCAAGCGGCTTCCCTGAGCGGAGTCGAGCTGACCTGACCTGAAGCGTGACGCAGGCCCGGACCCCCGAGGGGTCCGGGCCTGCGTCATGTCCACGCCTCCGGGGGTCACGGCTTCGAGCGGCCTTGGCCCACCGTCTCCAGCGGGCGCTCCGGGCGGCCCGGGCCGTCCGTACGCGTGTCGTCCGTCTCGCGGACCACGTAGTGCGGCCGGCGCTTCGACTCGTGGTAGATCCGGCCCACGTACTCCCCGATGACGCCGAGGGTGGCGAGCTGGATGCCGCTGAGCGCGACGATGGCGGTGATCAGCGTCGCGTAGCCGGGCGTGTCGACGCCGTTCAGCACGACGTTCGCGATGATCCACAGCGCGTACACGAGAGCGGAGAGGAACAGCCACAGGCCGGTGTGGATCGCCATCCGCAGCGGCCGGCTGTTGAAGGAGAGCAGTCCGTCGATGCCGTAGTTCAGCAGATGCCGCCCGCCCCACTTCGACTGCCCGGCGGCCCGCTCGACGTTCTCGTAGGTGAAGCTGACGGTGTCGAAGCCGATCCAGGAGAAGAGCCCCTTGGAGAAGCGGTTGCTCTCCGGAAGGGACAGGATCGCGTTGACCGCGCGCCGCGACAGCAGCCGGAAGTCGCCGACGCCGTCGACGATCTCGACCTCCATGAAACGGCGTACGACGCGGTAGTAGGCCCGGCTGAGAGCCGTACGCACGGCGCCCTCGCCCGTGCGGTCCCGCTGGGCGACGACCTGGTCGTAGCCGTGGCGGTGCAGTTCGAGCATGCGGGGGACGAGCTCGGGGGGATGCTGGAGGTCGGCGTCCATGAGGACCACCGCGTCGCCCTGGGACATGCGCAGTCCGGCGAGCATGGCCGACTCCTTGCCGAAGTTCCGGCTGAAGGAGGTGTAGCGCACCCGCGGGTCCGTGTCCGCGAGGTTCCTCACGTGCTCCGCCGTCAGGTCGCTGCTGCCGTCGTCGACGTAACAGACTTCGAACGCGGTTCCGGTCGGCTCGAGGGCGGCGACGAGCTCGGCGTGAAACGCGTCGATCACCTCGCTCTCGTTGAAACACGGCACCACGACCGAAACATCGACCATTGTCATCTCTCTCCATGCACTGTCTGTGCGGGTATGCCGAGCGGCCCTGAGATCCCGCTGCACGTAGAGGATGGCTGTGAGGCCGAGAAGGTTGCCCGCGACGCGCGATGGACGTCGGTTCGTTACCTCTCGGTAGTGGACTACCGGGTGCGGGTCCCGCGGCGCCAGCGCAGTACGGACGCGCCGAGCGCGACCAGCGCGAGAGCGGCTGCCGCCGTGCCGAGGACGGCCGTCGTCGGCCCGTCGGCGTCGGACGCGGCCGACGCGGGGGCGGGGTCGGGCTGCTCCTGCCGGGCGGGGTCGGCGGGCTTCGCGGCGTCCGCCGGGGGCGCGGCCGACTGCTCGGCGTCCGGCTTCTTGGGCTCCGCCGGCTGCCGCGGCGCCGCCGCCTGCTCGTCGGCCGGCTGCTCCGGGGTCGGCTGCCGCGGCGCGGGCTGCGCGGGAGCGGGCTTCGCCGCGCCCGTCAGCACCACGTCGGAGCAGGAGTAGTAGGTGTCCGGAGTGTCCGAGTTCCGCCATACCGTGTAGAGCACATGACGGCCGGTCAGTCCGCGCGGAAGCTGTCCGCTGATCTTGTAGGCGCCGCCCTTGAGCACCGGGTCCTTCGCCGTGGCGAAGGGCTGCTCCGCCAGGTCGGACCAGCGCAGGGGCGCGGCGGGATCGTGGCCCTGCTTGGTGAGGTAGAGGCTGAACGTCCCCCGGTGCGGAATCGTCGACCGGTAGGTGAGGGTGAACGCGGACCCCGCCTTCAGCTTCGTCGCCGGCCAGTCCGCGCGTCCGACGTCCAGGCCCCGGTAGGCGGCGAGTCCGGCGCTGCACAGCTGCCCGTCGGGGACGACCTGGCGGTCTCTGCCCCGTACGTCGGCCAGCCGCAGGTTGTCCCACTTCTCGAACGCTCCTCCCCCGTTCGCGGCGACGGCGGCCCGGCACGCGGCCGAGCCGCGCTGGCTTCCTTCGGGACCGCAGGCGGCGACCCGGCTCACCGGGTCCGTCGGCGCGCCGTGCGCCTGCGCGGGCCCGGCGGCCAGCGGCGTGAGCAGGAGCGGTACGACGCCGACGAACGCGGCGGCGGAGATGCGTCGTGCAGTCATCGGCGGCAGTTCTCCTTGGTGGGGGCGGCAGCCTGCCGTGTAGTACGGCAGGCCGCGGCCGAGCGTTCAGCGCGCCGACAGCGCTCCGCGCAGACAGGCGGCGAGCCGGGCCGCGATCGTCTGGCCGGGGTCGAGGCGGGGGTTGAAGATGGCGACGTCGAAGCCGACGGCCCGCTCGTCGGTCAGCGCGGCGGCCAGCACGCTCTCCAGCTCGGCCCAGCCCAGCCCGCCGGGCTGCCGGTAGTCCACGGCCGGCATGATCGCGTCGTCCAGGACGTCGACGTCGAGGTGCACCCAGTACCCGGCGCTCTCCCCCTCGCCCCCGCCGCCGAGCAGGTCGACCGCCCGCCTCGCCGCCTCGGCGGCGCCGAGCGCCCGGACGGCGTCCAGGTCGATCGCGTGCAGCTCCGGCGGCAGCGGCTGCATCCCGGCCGCCGCGGACTCGGCGGCGTCCCGGAACCCGAAGGCGACGACGTCCTCGTCCCGCAGCAGGGGTCCGCGGCCTTCGAGGTCGGCGAGGAGCCGCGGCCCGCGGCCCGTCGCCAGGGCGAGCTCCATGGACGCGGCCTCGCCGGCCGGCTCGGCGGCGGGCTGGTAGAAGTCGGTGTGCCCGTCGAGGAAGAGGAGACCGTGCCGGCCGCGGCGGCGCAAGGCGAGGAGGCTGCCGAGCAGGATGCTGCAGTCTCCGCCGAGGACGACGGGGAACCGGCCGCCGTCCAGTACGTCGCCGACCGCGTCGGCCAGCCTGACCGAGTACCGCGCGATGCCGCCCGGGTTGAGGATCCCGGTGGCGGCGTCCCGCCTGGCGTCGTACGCCGGCGGCTCCACGCGGCCGGCCCGTGCCGCATCCAGTCCCTCCAGCAGCCCGGCGTCCAGCAGAGCATCGGGGAGCTCCTCGACGCCGGAGGGCCGCAGGCCCAGGACGGACGGCGCTTCGATGACCACAAGTTCCCGCACGGGTGAGCCTTTCGTACGCGCAGCCGGCTTCTCTCGGCCCTTCCCTTCGGCGCCGCGTCTCAGCCCTCGGCGGGGCAACCGACGGTACGGAGGAGTCGCGGGCCCGGATTGTTCACAGTGGCGCACGACCGGCCGCGCCGCCGCCCCTAGCCTCGCCGCAACGGCACGAACGAGGGGCGGTACCCGTGAACTGGCTCATCCGCGACTACCGCGAGAGCGATCTCGCCGCAGTGGTCCATCTGATCGACACCACGGCCGAGCTCGGGCAGGAGTCGGTCTTCTCGCTCGCCGAGTGCATCGGCGCCCTCGCCTCCCGCCAGCCCGCCGTCGTCGCCGTCCACCAGGGCGCGCCCATCGGCGCGGCCCTCGCCAGCGTGGCCGGGGAGCGCGCCTGGGTGATGCGCATCGCCATCTCCTCGGTCTGGCGGGGCCGGGGGCTGGCCAGCGCCCTGTTGGTCGAGCTGGAGCGGCGTCTGATCGCCGCCCGGGTGGGCCGGATCGCCTATGTGCTGCCGGAGGAGGAGCTGCTCGGCGAGGGGCTGCTCAACGCGGGCTACACCCGGCAGCCCGCGGTCGCGTACTTCGAGAAGGCGGAGCCGCTCCACGGGCCCGCGGCGAGTCTGCTGGAGGATCTGGGCGGGCGGTTCCTGCCGGGGGACCTGTGGGGCAAGGTCGCCGGCATGGAGGCGGAGAAGGACCTGATCGAGCGGCGTGTCGTGCTGCCGCTGGCGGAGCCGGAGCGGGCCGCGCGGCACGGGGTGCGGCCGCCGAGGGCCATCGCCTTGTTCGGTCCGCCCGGGACCGGGAAGACGACGTTCGCCCGGGGCATCGCCGCCAGGCTCGGCTGGCCGTTCGTCGAGCTGCTGCCCTCCCGGCTGGCCGACGAGGGCAATCTCGCGGCCGCGCTGCGCAGCGCCTTCGCGAGGATCGCCGAGCTGGAGCGGGTGCTGGTGTTCATCGACGAGGTGGAGGAGATCGCGCCCGTGCGGTCCGAGCCGGCGCGGCCCGGCGGGACGCACGGGGTGACCAACGAGCTCCTCAAGCTCATCCCGGGCTTCCGGGAGGGCGACGAGCGGCTGCTGGTGTGCGCCACCAACTCCATACGGTCGCTGGATCCGGCGTTCCTGCGGCCCGGCAGGTTCGACTGTCTGATCCCGATCGGCACCCCGGACGCGGCGGCCCGGGCGGCGATCTGGTCCCGGTACACGGACGGCAGGCCGGATGTGGAGGTGTCCGTACTGGTCGCGGCCACCGAGCTGTTCACACCCGCGGACATCGAGCACGCGGCCCGGATCGCCGCGCAGAGCGCGTTCGAGCGGGATCTGGAGACGATCGGCGGCAGGGCGGGCGAGGGGCGGGCGCTCGGCGCGAGCACCGAGGACTATCTGGAGGCCGTCGCGCAGTGCAGGCCGACCGTGACGCCCGCGATGATCGAGGAGTTCGGCGCGGACATCACCGCTCACGCGCGGTTCTGAGCGCGCCTGGTCCACGGCGCCGTGCGCAGGCGGCGCTCAGGCGACAGGCAGACAGCGCTCAGGCCGTGCGCGGCCCGCGCGCAGGGGCGCCCGTCGGTTGGCCGGAACTCTGCGCGGGCGCCTGCGCGCCGCTTCCGGACGGCTTGCGTCCAGATTCGGCCAATCGCCGCCGCCGAATGACGGGAACTGCTCCGACCTGCCCCATCGGCACATGCGGAACAGCTGCGTCCGGCCTAGACCAGTCGCTATCGTGGTCCGTGCACCACTGAACGGCCATTCAACAGGGGGAACCGTGCGCGCACCGCGCACCGTCTCGACTGACGCCGTACTCACTCCGCACCGCCCGGTGCCGCAGCCCTGGTGCGGCCGTATGCGGGACCCCGGTCCCGCCGTACGTCAGTACTCACCACGCACCACGGTGTGCCTATGACGCGGATGTTGCCACAGTGACCACAGTGATCGTTCAGCTGCCCGAGCGAGCTGGCCGGCATCCGGACGACCCGGAGCCCAGGCCCCGACTTCTGCACATGGGCCCGGGCGAGACCGCCGACTTCGGCCGCGGAGCGCCCGGCCGCCCGGTCGCCGTCCCGCTCCACGACCCCGGCGTCTCGCGCCTCGCCGGACAGATCACCGCAGCCGAGGACTACTGGCGGCTTTCCAACTACAGCCCGTCCGCGACGTACGTCGTGGAGAACCTCGAAGGCGCGGGCGAGCACGTCAAGGTCGCGCCCGGCCGGATCGGCGCCCCCGTCCCCTTCGAGATCTCGCGGGTGATCCTGCCCTCCGCGTCCGGCTCGGCCGACTTCAAGGTCTTCGCGCCGCAGCACGCCTACGCGAGCGCGGACTGCCCCGCGTCCGCGGGAGAGCCGACCGCGACCCCCTTCGCGCTGGACCCGACCTCGAAGTACTTCCTGGTGCTGCTGGCCCTGTGCGAGCCGAGGCTGCGCTCCTCGCTGAGCACGGCGATCCCAGGCGCCGGAGAGGTCGTCGACCGGCTGCGGCCCCTCGACTCGTGCAGCGACCTGACGCGTTCGGCGGTCAACTACCACATCGACTACCTCGCCACCGCCAAGCTCAGGCTCCGCGACGAGGACGGCGGCAAACGAGGGCAGCTCGTCGCCCTCGCCCTGCGCTTCAACCTGGTGCGCGAGGAGCACCTCGCGCTGCTGCCCGCGCCTGTCCGGCCGCAGGCCGGCCCCGCCGCCGGACCGCCCGTCAGAGCGTCGGCCGGACCGCCCGTCAGCTCACCGGCCAGACCGCCGGTCAGACCGCCCGTCGGACGCTGAACCGAAAGGCCCGTCGACGATGGACCACATCAGCACCACTCCCCCACTGGACATTCCCGAGGGCTACCGGATCGCCGACTGGACCGTCACCGGCCTGATCGGCGCCGGCAGCTGGGGCAGCGTCTACGCGGCGCAGCGCGCCGACGACACCGCGGCCGCCGCGAGCGCCGAGGCGGCGAACGGCGACGCCCGCACGTCCCGCGTCGCCGTGAAGTTCCTGCGCACCGATCTCCTCACCCCCGGCCAGCGCGCCTCGATGGACGAACTGATGGGCCGGGAGGTGCGGTTCAGCCGCGAGGCCGACCATCCCAACCTGGTCCGCACCCATACCGCCGTCACCCTCGCCGACCCCGACCGGCCCGACCTCGACGGCGTGATCGCCCTGGTCATGGACCGCGCCGAGCGCAGCCTCCAAGACCTGATCGCCGCCGGCGAGCCCTCGGTCCCGGCGCCGGACGCGGAGCGCATCCTCGACGGGGTGGCCGCCGGGCTCGCCCATATGCACACGCACGGCTGGGTGCACGGCGACCTGAAGCCCGCCAACACCCTCCTCGCCGCCGACGGCGCCGTCTGGCTCGCCGACTTCGGCCTGACGGTGGAACTCGAAGGCACCCACGCCTATATTCCGCCGGTCGGCTCCCTCGACCACGTGCCGCCGGAGTGGTGGTCCCAGCGCACCGGCGTCCGCGGCAGCGTCGTACGCCCCACGGCCGACATCTGGGCCTTCGGGGTCCTTGCCCACCAGGTGCTCACCGGGGGCCTCCACCCCTTCCTCGGCTCGACCGCCAGGGCGCGTTCGCTCGCCGCCCAGTCCTACGCCAGGGGCACGGCGCCCCTGCGGCTGGACGACCGGCTGGAGGACGGCTGGCGCGAGCTCGTCACCGCGTGCCTCGCGCCGGACCACGCCTCCCGGGCCGCGATGACCGCACAGCAGCTGGCCGAGCGGGTGCGCGCGCTGCAACCGGGCGCCCGGCCGCCGCGCCGGAGGCGACCGGCGGTCCTGGCCGGCGCGGGGCTCGCGCTGGCCGCCGTCGTCGCGGCCGTCGCGGTGACGGCGACGTACGGCGGAGGCGAGGAGTCGCCCGGCCGGTCCCAGCAGTCCGCCCGCACACCGGCCGGCGGTGCGCTCCCGGCGGACTCGGACGTGCCCGCGGCACTGCGCCGGCCGATCGAGGACGCCGCCAAGCTCTGCACCGAGGCGGAGGTCACTCCCGCTCTGCTCGCCGCGATGCTCAAGGCGGAGAGCGACTTCGAGGAGAAGGCGGCCCGGCCGGAGTCGGACGAGTACGGGATCGCCATGTGGACGCCGTCGGTGTTCCGCGCGTGGGCGGTCGACGGCGACCGGAACGGCGCCAAGGACTACATGTCGGCGCCGGACGCCATCGCCAGCATGGGCGTGTACACCTGCTGGCTCGGCCAGCAGTTCAAGCAGAACGGTCTGCGCGAGAACCTCCCGGCCCTCATCGCCGCGGGCTACCGCACCAGCGACCGCACGGTCATCGAGGCGAGAGGCGTGCCGCCGCGCACCCAGCCGCACGTGGACGTGGTGCTGGGCCATCTGAAGCGGTACGCGCGCTGAGCGGCTGCCGTCGGCTGACAGGCGTGCCCCCGCCAGCCGACGGCGTATCCCTGACAAACGTCAGGAGCGGCCAGGGCAGCCGGGTATCTAACGTGATGCCCGCGCTGACCACCTGACTCGGGGGAACACATGGCCTTTCGCACCCGTCTCGCTCTCGCCACGACCGTCGCTCTGCTGTCGGTCGCTGCCACCACCGCCGCCGCCGTCCCCGGCGCCGAGCCCGCCGCCGCTGCGGCCCCCGCCGCGGCGAGCGCCGTGGTACCGCCGGGGGTGACGGCGGGCGTCGCCGTCTTCGACCGGCAGACCGGCGCGTTCACCGAGCAGGTGAACGCGAGCACGCAGTTCCGGTCGGCCTCCGTGGTCAAACTGCTGCTCGCACTGGACTTTCTGTGGAACAGGGGCCCCGACTACAGCATCCCGGCCGCCGACCGGACCCGGCTGAACGCCATGCTGCGCAGCAGCGAGGACGACGCGGCCAGCTACTACTGGGGCGCGGGCGGCGGCTCCGCCGTCATCACCCGGATGGCCTCCCGGCTCGGCCTGACGGACACCGCCGGGCCGCCCGCGGGCTACCCCGGCTACTGGGGCTACACGGCTCTGTCCGCCCGGGACACGGTGAAGATCTACCGGTACCTGCTGGACACCGCGCCCGCGCCCGTACGCGACTTCATCATGGGGAATCTGCGCCAGTCGACGCGCTGCGCCTCGGACAAGTTCGACCAGCACTTCGGCATCGCCGGGGCCTTCGACCGCCCCTGGGCGGTCAAGCAGGGCTGGTCGGGCTTCGGGGCGACGGGCACCTGCGGACCCGAGGGCGCCGCCCAGGCGGGCGCCTCGAAGACCTCAGCTTCGAAGACCCCCGCCTCGAACGCCTCCCCCGACGCCTCCCCCGCCCAGGAGGCCGCGGCCGCTGCGGCGGCGGACGTCGACCTCGCGCGGCCCGCGCTCCACACCACCGGCACGGTCGGCCCGGGCGACCGGTCCATCGTCGCCGTGTTCACCCTGCATCCCGCCAAGACGTCGTACGGAAAGGCGTACACCGACCTGGGCCGGCTGACGCGCTCGCTCACCGTGCCGGGCGGTACGCGCCCGGCGGGGAAGTGGTTCGGCACCTGGAGCTCCGGCGTCAACGTCCGCGACGACGCGACCACCGGCTCCCGGTCGCGCACCAAGCTCCCCGACGGAGTGGAGGTGCTGGTCGGCTGCCAGAAGCGGGGCGAGGTCGTCTCCGTGCCCCCGTACACCAACGAATGGTGGGCCTATCTCCCGCAGTACGGCGGCTATGTCTCCAACATCTTCATGAGCTCGCCGGACAACAAGCTCCCCGGCGTGGACGACTGCTGACGACTCGCCCCCACAGGTAACTGTGGGTAAGTGATCAGTCTCACTCCGCACTGCCCGTTCGGCGTGCTCGGCACCCCTTTTCCGGCTGTCATGATCGACTCAAACAGCAGACGGAACAGGGGTGTTGACGTGAGAAGTACCTGGTCACGATGGTTCATACCGGCGGCGGCGAGCGCAGCCCTCCTCAGCCAGACGATCGCCGGATTACCGGCCGCGGCGGACGCGGCGGGGGCGGAGGCCGCCGCCTTCGCGTCCTCCGCGTACCCCCTCGTCCTGGACGTGGACCTGACGCCCAATCCGGTGTGCAGCGGGCCGGTGCGCGGCCGGGTGCTGGTCTACGACCCCGGTGCGGCGAAGTCCGGGGCCACGGTGGAGTGGCGTGTGCGATCCGGGAAGGAGCAGCTCGCCGGAGGGCGGGTCGCGATGAGCGCGAACGCGTCGGGCGGCGAGTTCAGCATCCCCTTCGACCGGGTGCCCGAGGCCGAGACCGCGCTCGAGTTCGACGCCCGGGTGCTGCCCTCGGACCCGGACGACGAGCCCGGCCGGTACGGCACGGTGTGGCGCGACACGGTCAGCCGCGGCTGCGACCCGGTGCGCGTGGCCTCCGTGGGCGACTCCGTCGTCTGGGGGCAGGGCTTGGAGCACGACCAGAAGTTCCCCTATCTGACCGGGCAGCTGCTCGGCCGGGCGACCGGACGCGGCCATCAGAACATGGACTACTCGATCTCGGGCGCGGTGCTGGACGCACCCGGCATCCCCGCCGGGAACGACGACTCGGCCTGTCTGCGGGGCACGGAGAAGCAGGACCCGGACGGCGACGGGGAGATGGAGTTCGGCGAGGTCACCCAGCAGGCGCCGGACGTCTTCTGCCAGCTGGAGCGGGCGGGCGCGCAGGCACGGGCCGGCAGGTACGGCCTCGACCTGGTGGTGATCAACGGCTGCATCAACGACCTCGACCCGTTCTTCGGCGTCGGCGTCGGCATCACCCCGGGCTCCAGGAACCTGCCCGAAGCGGTGCGGCGCGAGTGCTCGGGCGTCGGCGCGGCGCCGGAGAACCCGGCGAAGGACGTCCCGTACTTCAGCGGAGCGAAGGTCGGGTACGGCGGCCGGGGCATGCAGGCGGCCATCGAGAAGGCGCACTCCCTGCCCGGCCGGCCGAAGGTCCTCGTCGCCGACTTCTACTACGCGCTCAGCCGCAGCAGCTCCCCGATCCCGGTGAAGACCTGCTCGACTCCGGGGGTCACCGGGGCGCGCCTGGCGGGCTGCAAGGGCGCGCTCGGCCAGGTGTCCGACCGGTACGAGCAGTACACCCAGCTGGCCAACGAGGCGTACCGGCAGGCGGCCGAGGCGGCCAACGCCGCGTCCGCCGACGGTCCGTACGCGGTCGCGGCCGACGGCCTGTTCAACGTCGACAACGCCGTGCTGTCCCGGCACACCATGGTCTGGAACACTCCGTTCACCGACCCGGTGTACCCGCTGCGCGCCAAGGCCTGCCCGGAGCTCAGCGCCACCCCGGTGCAGTGCCTGTCCGCGGCCGTCGCCCATCCGGACATCGCCGGGGCCCGGCAGTACGCCGAGTCCTTCCTGCTCAACCCGAGCCTGCGCCGCTGGTTCGCGCTGCCGCCCGGCGGGCCGCAGGCGGTGCTCGCGGCGCCCGGGGACGCGCGGCTGGACCGCGAGGTGCGGCTCAGCGCGACCGTCGACGGCACAGCGCCCGCCGCCGGGCACCGCTACCACTGGTACTTCGGCGACGGCACCCGGCAGGAGACGGCGGAGGCGACCACGACCCATGTCTTCGACCGTGAGGGGCCGTATCTGCCGCGTCTGGTGATCACAGCGCCCGACGGCAGCCGGGCGCTGGCCGAGGCGACGCAGCCCGTCCAGGTGCGCGCCGCACGCTGACGGGCCGCGTCCGAACCCCGGGCCCCCGGGCCGCTCACCGACTCAATGGCTCAGTGGCTCACCGGGTCGAGGGCGGGGTCACTCGCCCTCGGCCACCGGCTCCAGAACGAAGACGGGGATCTCGCGCTCCGTCTTCTTCTGGTACTCGGCGTAGTTGGGGAAGGCCTCGACGGCGCGCGCCCACCACTCGGCCTTCTCCTCGCCGGTCACCTCACGGGCCGTCATGTCCTGGCGCACCGGGCCGTCCTGCAGCTCCACGCGGGGATGCGCCAGGAGGTTGTAGTACCAGACGGGGTTCTTGGCCGAGCCGCCCACGGACCCGACCGCGGCGTACGCCCCCTTGTGCTCCACCCTCATCAGCGGGCTCTTGCGGATCTTGCCGCTCTTGGCGCCGAGGGTGGTCATGACGATGACGGGCTTGCCCATGATCGTCGTTCCCTTGACGCCGCCCGAGCCCTCGAAGAGCGCGACCTGGTCGCGCACCCACTTCTCCGGGCTCGGCTCGTACTCGCCTTCCAGAGGCATGTCGTCCATCCCATTCTTCGGCGTGGTCGGAAGCCAGTGCGGCAGGCTCAACGCCGTCGGCCCGGACGGCATTCCCGGCAGCGCGGCTCCGTCGCTTACTTGGCCGATTCCGCCCCGCCTCGCCCCGCCCTCGCCGAGGTCAGCGGTCGCGAATCGGGATGAGCAGTTCGGGGCGGTCCCACATCACGGCCGGCGGGTTCGCGGTCACCGTGCCGACGCGCTCCGCGCCGACGCTGCGGTAGAAGCCCTCTGCGGGCGGGTGCGAGACGACGCGCACGCCTGAGACGCCCGCCGCGCGGGCCTCGCCGGTCATGTGCTCGACGAGGGCGCGGCCGACGCCCAGCCCCTGCGCCTCGTCCGCCACGAACATCAGGTCCAGCTCCGGCGGGGCGAGCACCAGGGAGTAGAAGCCGAGCAGCCGGTCGGTGTCGTCGGCGGCCAGGAAGACCCGGTGGGCCTCGATGTAGTCGGGGCCCACCCGGTACCCGGCGACCATCGGCGCGTACGGGCCCTCGTAGGCACGGGAGCCGCGCACCAGACGGGTGAGCCGCTTGGCGTCGCGCGCGGTCGCCCGGCGGATCCGCACGGCCTCCCGGCCGCGGCCCCTCCCTGTCCTGCGCGAAGTCATGCGGAGAGTATGACCCGCCGCCGTCCCCTCGGCGAAATGCGGCAGCGGGGTCCCAGCGGTCCCAGAAGGGACAGACGGGGGGAGGTCGGCCGCCGCTCTTTCGGGTGAGCGGGACCGGCCGGCGCGGGTCCGCACCCATGCGGCGAGGGATGGCTCCTCGCCACCTGAGGTGCGTGCGGCGGGAGTTGCGGTCTGGCGCCGGACAGGGCTCGCACGGTGGAATGTGCGCTGCGCTCCCCCGCGTGATCGTCACTTCCCGGGCCCTGGAGGCACGATGGCGAGACCCACCGTTGTACGCACGGTTCGCAGGCTGGGCACGACCGTTCTGGCGGCCTCCCTGACGGCGGTCCTGCCGGCGCCGGCGGCGCAGGCCGACGGCCCCGCGCTGAAGATCGTCGACAATCGCACGGAGCCCGCCTTCTCCCGCGCCGACGCGGTGTCGCAGCAGGTGGACGTCGAGACCGAGACGGACAGCGACCACGACGGCAGGCGGGACACCGTACGGATGCGGATCCTGCGGCCCAAGGCGACGGACGCCGGGCTGAAGGTCGCCACGATCATCGAGGCGAGTCCGTACTGGGGCGGCGGCAACGATGTGCCGTTCCACGAGGTGGACCTGGACGAGGACGGGCTGCCCGCGGGCAAGCGGCTCACGGCCGACCAGCGGCTGCCGGGCCTGGTCGGGCCCTCCGTCGCCTTCCCCGGGTACACGGACAACTACTTCATTCCGCGCGGGTACGCGGTCGCGCAGGTCGACAGCGTCGGCACCGGCGGCTCGACCGGCTGCCCGACGTCCGGCGGGCGCAACGAGACCCTCGGCGCGAAGGCGGCCGTCGACTGGCTGAACGGCCGGGCCCGGGGCTGGGACCTCGACGGCAGGCCGGTCGGGGCGGCCTGGTCGACGGGCGACGCGGCGATGATGGGGATCTCGTACAACGGGACGCTGCCCACCGCTGTCGCGGCGACCGGGGTCGAGGGCCTCAAGGCGATCGTGCCGATCTCCGGGATCTCCTCCTGGTACGACTACTACCGCGCGAACGGCGGGGTCGTGGCGCCGGGCGGCTACCAGGGCGAGGACACCGACATCCTCGCCAAGGGCGTCTACAGCCGCGCCGACCGCGAGGTCTGCAAGCCGGTCCTGGACGCGCTGACCGCCGAGCAGGACCGGGTGAGCGGCGACTGGAGCCCGTTCTGGGCGGAGCGCGACTACCTCAAGGACGCCCGCAAGATCAAGGCCGGAGTCTTCGCGGTCCACGGCGGCAACGACTGGAACGTCAAGACGCAGCACTTCGGCCGGCTGTGGGACGCGCTGAAGAAGCACGACGTGCCGCGCAAGATGTGGCTGCACCAGGCAGGCCACGTCAATCCTATGCCGCTGCGGATGGAGGAGTGGCTGCGCCAGCTCCACCAGTGGTTCGACTACTGGCTCTACGGCCTGGACAACGGGGCGCTGGACGCGCCGCCCGTCGAGGTCGAGCAGGCGGACTTCAGCTGGCGCCAGCAGTCCGACTGGCCCGCTCGCGGCACCAGGGACCTCACGCTGCGGCTCAACGAGGGCGGCCTGTCGCCCCTTCCCGGGCGACCGGCGAAGCAGTCGCTGACGGACGCGGGCCGCACGCTCACGGCCGAGCAGCTCGCGGCCGATCCGGACGCGGCCAAGGCGAGCCGGCTCGCGTACACGACCGGCGCGCTGCCGAGGGATCTGCGGGTGAACGGCGTCCCCGAGGTGTCGGTACGGGCCTCGCTGGCCGGCACGTCCCCCTATGTGACGGCACTGCTGGTCGACTACGGCAGGGACACCCGCGCGACGGCCGGCACGGTCGCGGACACCTCCCAGCAGATCTGCTACGGCGAGGGCATCCCCGGCGACACGGGCTGCGCGTACCGCACCAGGCACCGCACCGAGACCGCCGACTTCAAGATCGTCTCCCGTGGCTGGCTGGACGCCCGCAACCGGAACTCCCCCGCGCGGCAGGACAAGGTCGTGGAGGGACGCGAGTACCGGCTGGAGTGGGGCATGCAGCCGCAGGACTACGTCTTCAAGAAGGGCCACCGGCTGGGCGTGGTCCTGATCTCGACGGACCACGACTACACGCTGCGCTATCCGGCGGGCACGACGATGACGGTACGCAGCGGGGTCAGCAGCGTGACCCTGCCGGTCGGCCGCTAGCCGGCGGCGCCACGGCCGGACGATGCGGGGGCGGCGCCGACGCCGCCCCCGCGTCGGGCAGCCTGAGCCCAGGCGGGGGCCGGCGCGGGCGCCCCCCCTGGCTCCAGAGCTCAAGGGCTCATCGGCTCCCGGGCTCAGGCGGCGCGCCAGTAGCCCAGCGCGTTCACCCGGTCCTTGGGGAGCGCGAGGTCCTTGCGCACATACGAGGTGAGCGCGCGCGTCGTCGTGGTGTCGCAGGCGATCCAGACGTACGCGCCCGACGCGTCGCCGAGCAGGCCCGGCAGCGCGGACTTCACCTCGCCGACCAGCTGCGCGCCGGCGTCGCGGCGGGGCACGCGGCGCACTTCGTGGTGGTCGGAGTCCAGGCGCAGCGGCAGGTTCTCGTCCGAGTCGTGGGACGTCTCGAACCAGATCGTCGCCGGGATCTGCGGCAGCGCGTCGAGCAGGGAGTTGATCGCGGGCAGCGAGGCCGGGTCGCCGACCACGAAGAGCCGCTCGGGCAGCGGCTCGGGCGCCGCGAAGCCGGTGCCCTGCAGCGTCGCCTCGACCTTGTCGCCCGGCTGCGCCTTGCGCGCCCAGTCGCTCGCGCAGCCCGCGTGCAGGGCGAACTCCAGGCTGAACGTTCCTGCGGCCGGGTCGGCGTCCACCAGGGTGTAGGCGCGCTGGTGCGGCTTTCCGCCGTTCTCGAACCAGACGCGGACCCACATGGTGGGGTGCACGCCGGTCAGGGCGAGCATGCCGCCGTCGGTGAAGTGCACCCGCCGGAAATGCTCGGTGACGTCCTCGGCTCCGGTCACGGTGAACTCGAAGTCCTTGCCCCGCATCAGTTTGAGGACGACGCCCTCCCAGCCATGCCCCACGGCGTTCTTCCTCCCCAGACCCCGGCTCCGAGACCCCTGGATTGTGTCCCGGACAGCCGTCCCTTAAGTTAGGCCAGCCTAACCTAAAAGAGTCGGGGAGCAGAGTGAGCACAGAGATCTACCGGGACGCCTGGGGGATCCCGCACATCAAGGCGGACAGCGCGGCTGACCTCGCCTTCGCCCAGGGACGGACCACGGCCGTGGACCGAGCCTGGCAGATCGAGGTCGACCGGCGCCGCGCGCAGGGGACGTCGGCCGCCTTCCTGGGCGAGGACGCCCTGCCCTGGGACCGGTTCGCCCGCCAGTCGCGGCTGGACGACACCGCCCGGCGCTGCTTCGAGAACCTCGACGAGGATACGGCCTCCTGGATCAAGGCGTACGTCGACGGGGTCAACGCAGGTCTCGCCGAGGGCGCGCGCCGCTCGCCCGAGTTCGCGGCCGCCGGGCTGACGCCCAAGCCGTGGGAACCGTGGGCGCCGCTGGGCATCTGGCTCGCGACGCACATCCTGTTCGCCGGGTTCCCCACCAAGCTGTGGCGCGAGGAGGTCGCCCGCGCGCTCGGCGACGAGGCGATCGAGCTCTTCGCCACCGACGGGCCCGGCACGTCCGGGAGCAACGGCTGGCTGGTCACCGGCGAGCGCACCGCCACGGGCGCGCCGCTGATCGCGGGCGACCCGCACCGCTTCATCGAGGACCCGGGCATCTACCAGCAGATCCACCTGGTCTGCCCGGAGTTCGACGTGGTGGGCCTCGCGGTCCCCGGCGTCCCGGGCATCGCCCACTTCGGCCACACCGGCGCCGTGGCGTGGGCCATCACCAACGCCATGGCCGACTACCAGGACCTCTACCGCGAGCGGCTGCGGCGCACCGGAGCGCAGGTCGAGGCGCTGGGACCGGACGGCTGGCGGCCCGCCTCCGTCCACACCGAGACCGTCGAGGTGGCGGGCCAGGAGCCCGTCGAGGTCGAGATCGTCGAGACCGAGCGCGGGCCCGTCGTGATCGGCGGGGTGGACGAGGAGGCGGCCGTCAGCCTGCGCTATCCGCCCCGGGTGACCGCGGACCTCGGCTTCGGGGCGCTGCCCGCGCTGCTGCGGGCGCGGACCGTCGCCGACGTCGACAGAGCCTTCGACCAGTGGGCCGAGCCCGTCAACGTCGTCCAGGCCGCGGACACCGAGGGCGGGCTGCTGCACCGCGTCGCCGGCCGGGTGCCCGTGCGGCACCGGGACAACCGGCTGCGCGTCGTGCCCGCCTGGACGCCGGGACACGAGTGGAACGGCTGGCACGAGACGCCCCGCGAGAAGGTCGACGGCGTGGCCGTGATGGCCAACCAGCGCGGCATCGCCGGCCCGCTGGGCGTCGAGTTCGCGCCGCCCCACCGGGCGGCCCGCATCAAGCAGCTGCTCGACGAGCGGACCGACTGGTCGGCGGAGCGGATCACGGCCGTCCACATGGATACCCAGGTCGCCTCCGCCCGGCCGCTGCTGGAGCTGCTGCCCCAGCTGACCGGGCTCACCGACGAGGCGGCCCAGCTGCGGGACCGGCTGCTGCGCTGGAACCGCCGGATGGACGCCGAGAGCACCGACGCCGCGGCCTACGCGGACGTGCGGTCGGCGCTCGCCCGCCGTCTGGCGGCTCACCCCGTGTTCGCGGGCCTGGCCGAGCCCCCCGCGTACCCCGCGGTCTTCCAGCCGTGGCTGGGCCTGCTCCCCCGGGTCGCCTTCGCGCTGGAGGGGCTGCTCACGCCCGGGGCCGTCCCGGCCGTCGACG
Organism: Streptomyces sp. NPDC051907; assembly: GCF_040681075.1. Classification (NCBI taxonomy): domain Bacteria; kingdom Bacillati; phylum Actinomycetota; class Actinomycetes; order Kitasatosporales; family Streptomycetaceae; genus Streptomyces; species Streptomyces sp. NPDC051907. The sequence goes on from NZ_JBFAYB010000043.1 coordinate 46,360, forward strand.
AGGCGATCGACCGCGCCGCGGAGCTGCGGGCCGCCCTCGAGGAGGCGGCCGTGGGCGCCGCGGCGGCCGACGGGCCGGCCCAGACCTGGGGCGAGCGGCACCGGCTCGCGCCGTGGCAGGCGCTGCCCGACTCGAGCGGCGAGCAGTGGCCGGGGCTCTCCGGGGACCAGGACTGCGTGCTGTCCACGTCGAGCGTCCCGGGGCTCACCGACCTCAGCGCGCGCGGGCCCGCGGCCCGCTATGTGTGGGATCTCGCGCGGCGCGAGGACAGCCTGTGGGTGGTGCCGCTCGGAGCGTCCGGCGTGCCCGGCGACGCCCACCGGCGCGACCAGCTGCCGCTGTGGCTGCGGGGAGAGCTCGTCCCCGTGATCACCGATTGGAACAGAATGACCGAGGAGAACCATGCCTTCTGAATCCCCCGCCCTCGTCCGCGAGGCCGTGCACGTGCAGGTCGTCGAGGGCTTCGGCGCCGTCCGGATCGTGCCGCTGGACCCCGCCGACGACTTCGACGTCGACGTGGTCCACGGCTGGGTCACACAGGAGCACGCCAGGTTCTGGGGCATGCTCGGCCACACCCGCGAGCAGGTCCGCGAGATCTACGAGTACGTCGACTCGCTCTCCACCCACCACGCCTTCCTCGTCTACCGGGACGACGAGCCGGTCGCGCTCTTCCAGACGTACGAGCCGGCTGCCGACCCCGTCGGCGAGTGCTACGAGGTGCTGCCCGGAGACGTCGGCTTCCACCTGCTGATCGCGCCCGCCGAGGGCGGCGGGGAGTCCGGCTTCACCGGGCAGCTGGTGACCGCGTTCCTGTACTTCGTGCTGGCGGACCCAGGACATCTGCGCGTGGTGGCCGAGCCGGACGCCGGCAACGGCAAGGCGATCGAGCGCATGGTCCGGCTGGGCTTCGTTCTCGGCGAGGAGATCGACAAGCCGGAGAAGCGGGCGCGGCTGGCCTTCCTCACCCGTGAGCAGCTGCTGGCGATGGCCGGCTGACCGGCCCCGGCGCCTCGGCGACGGCCCCGGTCTGCGAGGCGGACCGGGGCCGTGGCGCGTGCCCTCGCTCGTGCCCTCGCGCAAGGCTGGCCAGAGGGCGATCACGCGGGCCGTCGCACGTGGCCGTGGTGCAGGCCGTGGCGCGAGGCCGGCCAGAGGGCCATAGCGCGAGGCCGGTCGGAGGGCCGGTCGCGCGGGCCGTGACGCGAGGCCCGTCGGAGGGCCAGTCGCGCGAGGCCGGTCAGCGGGCCGTGACGCGACGCCCGTCAGAGGGCTGTCACGCGGGCCGTCGCACGTGCCGTGGCGCGAGGCGCTGAGGGCCATGGCGCCTGCCCGTGGCGCGAGGCCCGTCAGAGGGCCGTGGCGCGAGGCCGTCGCACGTGCCGTGACGCGACGCCCGTCAGAGAGCCGTGTCGAGGTAGTCCGCCACGATGGCCGCGAACTCGTCCGGCGTGGCTATGCGGGTGCCCAGCTGCTCCGCCTTCTCCCTCTTCGATCCGGCGTTCTCGCCGGCGACCAGCAGCGCGGTGCGCTTGGAGACGCTGGAGGAGGACTTGCCGCCCGCCCGCTCGATCAGCTCGTTCATCTCGTTGCGGGAGAGCTTCTCCAGCGCACCGGTCATCGCGCCGGTGACCACGACGCTCATGCCGTCCAGCGGGCCCGCCTCGGCGGCGCCCTCCTCGCCGGCGCTCTCCGGGTCCGCCGGCGGGGTCGCGCCCGGCTCCGTCATATTGACGCCCGCCGCGATCAGCCGGTCGATCAGCGGCGACAGCTCGACGAGCTCGGCGACGACCGTCTTGGCCTTCTCCGCGCCGATGCCCTCCACCCGCTGGAGCGCCTCCGCGTCGGCCGCGCGGATGTGCTCCATCGTCGCGAAGTGCCGGGCGATGCGGCGCGACATGGACCGGCCCGTGCCGCGCACGCCGAGCGCGCAGAACACCCGGGACAGCGGCTGCGTCTTCGCCCCCTCGATCGCGGCCAGGAGGTTGTCGGTGCTCGTCTCGCCCATCCGCTCCAGGTCCAGCAGCTGCCCGCGGGTCAGACCGAACAGATCGGCGAAGTCGCTGACCAGGCCGCCGTCGACGAGCTGGACGACCCGCGTCGCGCCGAGGCCCTCGATGTCGAGCTGATCGCGCCCGGCGGCGTACGAGACGGAGGCCACGAGCCGGCAGTTCCGTCCGCGCACGCACCGCCAGCGCTGCTCGGAGGTGTCGATCTCGGAGCCGCACTGCGGGCACTGTTCGGGGAAGACGATCGGCTTCTCGTCCCCGGTGCGCAGATGGGCCACGGGCGCCTCGATACGCGGGATGACGTCGCCCGCCTTGTAGACCATCACCTGGTCGCCGATGCGCAGATCGCGTCGGGTGATGTCGGCGGGGTTGTGCAGCGTGGCATAGGAGACGGTCGAGCCGTCGATCTCCACGGGCCTGAGCACCGCGCGGGGCGCGATCGCGCCGGTCCGCCCCACGTTCCACTCCACGTCGAGCAGGGTGGTGACCTTCTCCACGGCGGGCAGCTTGTACGCGACGGCCCAGCGCGGGGCGCGCGAGCCTGAGCCGGCCTCCGCCTGGTCGGCGGCGAGGTCCGCCTTGACGACGATGCCGTCGATGCCGAACGGCAACTGGGCGCGCAGCGCGCCGATCTCCTCGACGCGCGCCTGCACCTCGGCGACCGTCGCGACGGTGCGAGGGGCGACCTCGGTGGTCTCCGCGGTGCGCACGCCCAGGCTCGAGACATAGACCATCAGCCGGCTGTGCGGCCACGTACGGAGATTCTCGGCGAGAGCGTCGTCGGAGGCGGGCGTCGGCAGGGCGCCGTAGCCGAAGAACGTCATCTCCACGGTGTACTCGCGGTCCTTGGCGCGCAGCGTGCCGGCCGCGCCGTTGCGCGGGTTCGCGAACGGCGCGCCGCCGTGCTGGGTCCGGGCCGCGTTGGCGCTCTCGAACTGCTCCTCGGTCATCAGGACTTCGCCGCGCACCTCAAGCGTGACAGGCTCGGCGAGGCGGTCGGGCAGTCCGACGACGGCGCCTATGGCGTGCGAGACGTCCTCGCCCGCGCTCCCGTCGCCGCGGGTGACCAACTGCGCCAGCCGGCCCTCGTGATAGCGCGCCGCTATCGCGAGGCCGTCCAGCTTCGGCTCCACGCTCCACTGCTCGACGGGCCGGCCTATCCGCCGTTCCAGGGAGGCGGCCCAGGAGACCAGTTGCTCGGCGGAGAAGACGTTGTCCAACGACAGCATCGGTACGGTGTGGGGCACGTCCCCGACGGCCGCGCCGCCCGCCACCTTCCCCGTAGGCGACTCGGCGGCCACCTCATCGGGGTGCGATCTCTCGTACGCCTCGATGCCGCGGACCAGACGGTCATAGGCGTCGTCGTCCAGCGGGCTCTCGCCGGCGGCGTAGTACGCGGCGGCTGCTTTGGTCGCGGTCTCGACCGCCTGGGCGTAGGCCGAGGCGTCCTCGATCACGGCGGCGGCGGCAAGAGCGGCAGGAGCGGCAGATGAAGTCGTCATGGCTCTCATACTGCCGCCCACCACTGACAACGGCCTGCGGCCGACGGCCTCAGCGGGCCTTGCGGAGATGGAGGTGGCCCTCCAGGGGGAACGGGGGGTGCGGGGCCAGCGTCGTCTCATAGGCGTAGCCGCACTTCTGGGCGACGCGGCAGGAGGCGACGTTGTCCACCTGGTGGAGCAGCTCCAGCTGTTCGAGTCCCTCGTCGGCGAAGGCGTCGAACGCCCACCCCGTCACCGCCTCCAGCGCCCGCACCGCCACGCCCCGGCCGCGGGCGGCCGGGCTGGTCCAGTAGCCGACCTCGGCAGCCGGCGCCGAAAGACCAGGCCGCTTGAGCGCCGTGTTGCCCACCAGGGCGCCCTCCCCGTCGGCGCCCAGGTCCTCCAGCACGGCGAAGCCCAGGTACTCCCCCGTGTCCCAGCCGTGCCGGCGGATCTCCAGCCAGCGCACAGCGTCCTCCCGGCTCTCCACGCCGGCCCTGGTGAACCGGCGTATCAGCGGGTCGAGGTGCGCCTCGACCAGCGCGTCCAAGTCCCCCTCGTGCCAGGGGCGCAGCAGCAGCGCGGGCTGGGACGGCGTGGCGGCCACGCGCAGTACGACGGTCATCGACGGCTCTCCCCGTTGCTTCCCCGACAGGCGACGCTGCCGATCTTCCCAGACGCGCGAGCGAGTTCCCCGTCCCCGCGGACGGCCCCGGGATGCGCGCACCTTCGGCGTAAGACTTTCGTCACCAGGTCAGACGGTGCTTCCGCGCCCCGCATGACGTTGAATTGAAGGAAAGAAGCGCAGAACAGGGCGGGTGTGAGGAGACGATGGTGGGACGCGTACGCAGATGGCCGGGCAGACCGTGGACCGTGGCGGTGCTGGCGCTCGCGGTGGCGGCGGCCGTCGTGGGGCTGTACTGGTTCCAGCCGTGGAAGCTCTGGGTCGACGAGACCGTGCGGGACGAGCTGCCCACGGCCGTCTCCGACCCCGGCGCGAACGACCCGGCCGAGTCCGCGAAGCCCTCGGCGCCGCGGACGCTGGCCTCCGGCGAGCTGATCAGCCATGAGCACGAGACCACCGGCTCGGTGAAGATCCTGGCTCTCGCGGACGGCTCCCGGGTGCTGCGGCTGGAGAACCTCGAGACCAGCAACGGCCCGGACCTGCGGGTGCTGATCACCGACGCCGCCGTCGTCGACGGAAAGGACGGGTGGCACGTCTTCGACGACGGGAAGCACGTCAGGCTCGGCAAGCTCAAGGGGAACAAGGGCGACCAGAACTACGCCCTGCCCGCCGGCCTCGCCCTGGACGCGTACACGAGCGTGTCCATCTGGTGCGACCGCTTCGACGTCTCCTTCGGCGCGGCGGAGCTCCACCGCGCCTGACGCGTCCCCCCTCGCCCGGCCGTCCGCTCAGCCGGCCTCGTCGAGTTCGGCGAGCCGCCTGCGGTCGACCTTCCCGCTGGTCGTGTGGACGAGCCGGGGCACGACGACGATCCGGGCGGGGATCAGATGGCGCGGGCTGCGCTGGCGCAGGTAGGCGAGGATGTCGCCGGGCAGGGCGTCGGGGTCCGCTCCGGGCACGGCGACGACGTAGGCGGCCAGGCTGGTCAGACCGTCGCGGACGCGGCCGGCGACGGCCGCTGCGGCCACCTGCGGGTGCGCGGCGAGCTGGGCCTCCGCCTCGCCCGGGTCGACGCGGACGCCGGCGACCTTGAGCTGGTGGTCGGCGCGCCCCTCGTGGAACAGGACGCCGCCCTCGGCGCGGCGCACCAGGTCCCCGGTGCGGAAGAAGCGCGTCGGCCCGCCGGCGGCCCCCAGGACGAGGAAGCGCTCCGCGGTGGCGGTGGGCTGCCCGTGGTAGCCCAGGGCGACGCTGTCGCCGCCGATCAGCAGCTCGCCGTCGCGGCCGAGGTGCTCGACGACGTGCGGCAGCGGCCCGCCGATCGGCACGGGACCGGGCGCGGCCTCCTCCTGCGCGTGCGGCCCGTGCAGATCGACCGCGTGGGTGACCAGCGTCGTCTCCGTGCAGCCATAGGTGTTCACAAGCCGTACGCCCGCGCTGTCGAGCGTGCGCCAGTCGGCCAGGCGGGCGGGGTGGGCGGCCTCGCCGCCGATGACGAGGGTCCGCAGCGACGGCGGCAGGGGGCGGCGCTCGCGCACCAGGTGGTGGACGAGCTCGTGCCAGTAGGCGGTGGGGAGGTCGGCGAGGGTGATCCGCTCCCGGTCGAGAAGCTCGAGGAACCGGGCGAACGAGCCCGCGTGGGCGGCGTCGTCGATGACGAGGGCCGCCCCGGCGGCGAGTGCGGGCAGGATCTCCTCGAAGCAGGTGTCCCAGTTGAGCGAGGCGAACTGCAGCACCCGGTCCTCGGCCGCGACGGAGAGGAATCCGCTCAGGGAGCCCACGGCGGCGGCTATAGCGCGCCGCGGGGTCACGACGGGCTTGGGCGCTCCGGTGGATCCGGAGGTGAACAGGATGTACGCCGGGTCCTCGGGCGAGACGGCAATGGGCTCCTCGGGCGCCTCAGACCCCTCAGGCCCGCCGGGCTCCTGCGGCCGCGCGGCCGAGGCCGCCTCCGCGACGTCGAGGACGGGCAGGTCCACGACGGGTGACGCTCCGGCGGTGGCGACGGCGATACGGCAGCCGGCCGCCCGGGCGAGGGCGGCCCTGCGCTCGGCGGGGAACTCGGGGTCGATCGGGCAGTACGTCCCGCCCGCCGCGAGCACCCCGAGAAGGGCGGCGATCGTGTGCGGCGTGCGCGTGGCGGCCACCGCGACCGGGCCAGGGCGGGGCCCGAGCCGGACGGCGACGGCGGCGACCAGCGCGTCGAGGGCGCGGTAGTCCAGCGTGGTTCCGTTGTGCACGATCGCCGGCCGGTCGGGGTGGCGCCGGGCCGCCTCCCGGAACGCGTCGACGACATCGGGACCCGTTGAGAGCGCGGCGAGCGCGGCGAGCGCGGAGGCAGTGGGCATGGCGGTACGTGTCCTTTTCTTCGTCGTCTGGAGGGGGAGCCGGCGGCGGGGCGTCAGACGTGGGCGAGCGGCGGGGCGGCGCTCTGCTCGGCCCACCAGCGACGGCCTTCCTCGCCGAGCGTCCGCAACGGGTCGTAGTAGTGGTGGCGGCGGCCGAGGGCGCTCGCATCGCCCTGCTCCAGCGCGGTGCGGAAGTTCTTTGTCCAGGAGGAGACGCCGCGTTCGCGGTCGTACGCGTCGGCCTGGTGCACCCACCGCTTGCCGACGAACGGCACGTCGCAGACGAGACGCGGCGTGGCGAACCCCGGCAGATAGCCCATGATCGCCTGCTGGAGGTCCTGTGCCTCGTGGAGCGCGATCCGCCAGTGCTCGGCGTTGGGGATCATGTCGCAGAGGTAGAAGTAGTACGGCAGCACGCCCGCGCCGTCGAGCAGCGCGAAGCAGACGTCGAGCAGGGCGGGGGCGGAGTCGTTCACTCCGCGCATCAGCACGCCCTGGTTGCGCACATCGCGCACGCCGAGGTCGAGCATCGTCTGGGCGGCCTCGGCGTTGAGGGGGGTCACCTGCTGGGCGTGGTTGACGTGCGTGTGGATCGCCAGGGCGACCCCGCGGTCCCGCGCCCTCTTGGCCAGCCGCTCGACGCAGCCGCGCGCCTCGGCGGTCAGCCAGTGCTGCGGCAGGTCCATCAGCGCCTTGGAGGCGAGTCGTACGTCCTGTACGTGGCCGATGTCGAGCAGCTCCCCGAGGAATCGCTCCAGCCGGGGCCAGGGAACGTTGGCGACGTCTCCGCCCGAGACCACGACATCGCGCACCGCCGGGGTGTCGCGAATGTAGTGGAGCATCGCATTCAGCCGGTCAGGCTGTCGTGCGGCGAATTTCAGTTTCGTAACCTGGGGCGTGGAATTCCCGACCAGGTCCATTCGGGTGCAGTGGCCGCAGTACTGCGGGCAGGTGGAGACGAGTTCCGCGAGGACTTTCGTCGGATAGCGATGGGTGAGCCCCTCGACCGCCCACATATCCGCCTCGTGCAGCGAGTCGCGTGAGGCGTAGGGATGCGAGGGCCACTCAGGATCCCGGTCGGAGAAAGCGGGCAGCATATGGCGGCGGACCGGATCCGTGTACATCGCCGCCGCGTCCGGAATGGCGTCGGGAACCATCATATTGAGGACGTAAGGCGGCAGCAGCAAGGACATCGTGGCGAGCTCGGCCTGGTCGCGGTCGATGTCCCGGTAGAACGAGTCCGGCAGCAACTGACCGTACACAGCCTTGAGTTGCCGTGTGTTCTTGACGCAGTGGGCGCGCTGCCAGCGTACGTCGAGCCACTCCTCGTCGGTGACGTCCCGCCAGCCCGGCAGCCGTTTCCAGTCCGGCTCCACGAGTTCTCTGCGCGCATAGGAATACGGCTGGTGAAGCATGGTCATCCCCCTTGGCGCCGCAGTCCCCGACACGCGGCGCAAAACGCCCGGCCGGCCGCTTCGACCGGCTGTCCCGCCGACGGGGACGGTTAGAACGTAGCCGCAGGAAGTGCGTCCGGCCATGCGGACCGAGGCGTTCTGGGTGCAGCTTGCTGTCAGTGGCAGCTACAGGTCAGCAAAGGCCGCCTGTCAGCCCTGCCGGACTTCTCTGCCCCGGTGCTAGCGTTGCCGGTCACCGGAATTGGACGGCGCCGCTCTTTGACCTGTCGGCGGCCACACGTCGAATTCGCGCTCATCATTTCCCTTTTCCTCTTTTCTCAGGCAGTCTCCAGGGGGCGGACGTGTCACATTTCGAGCATGACCATTGGCCGGCGTCGACGGCGCAGAGCGGTGTCTGGTTCGCCCAGCAGCTCGCCCCGGACAGCTCGGCCTACGTCGTCGCCCACTATGTGGAGATCCGCGGCGCGCTCGACCCCCTGCTGTTCGAGGTGGCGGTCCGTCAGGGTGTGCGGGAGACCGAGGCGATGAATGTGCGCTTCGCCGTGGACGCGGACGGCGACGGCCTCTCGCAGATCCTGGACCCGCTGGAGTTCTGGGCGTTCCCGCAGCTGGATCTGCGCCACGAGGCCGATCCGCTCGCCGTCGCCGAGGCGTGGATGCGGGCGGACGCCGTGCTGCCGCTGGATCTGGTGAACGGGCCGCTGTTCTCCATGGCGCTGCTGCGCACCGGCGACGACTGCTATCTCTGGTATCAGCGCTGCCACCACATCGCCATGGACGGCTTCGCGGGGTCGCTGCTGACGAGCCGGATCGCCGCGATCTACACGGCGATGACGGACGGCGCCCCGGCGGAGGAGGGCGCGTTCGGATCGCTGCGGCTGCTGCTGGAGGAGGACGCGCAGTACCGGTCGTCGCAGAGCCATGCGGAAGACCGGCTCTACTGGTCGGAGCGGCTGGCCGGCCGGCCTCCGGTGGTCCGCTTCCCCGGCCGCGGCGACCGCTCGGGCGCCGCAGCCGACGGCCTCGGCTTCCTGCGGCAGACCGTCGAGGTCGGCGCGGCGTCGGCGGCCCGGCTCAAGGAGCTCGCCTCGGCGACCGGCACCAGCGTCTCCGGGGTGCTGATCGCCGCACTGGCCGGTGTGCTGCAACGCCTCGCCGGCGCCGAGGATGTGACGCTGGCGCTCCCGGTCACCGGCCGCACGACCCGCAGCGCCAAGTCCATTCCCGGCATGACGTCCAATGTGGTGCCGCTGCGGCTGACGGCCGGCCCGGACGCCACGCAGCGGGAGCTGGTCCGCCAGGTCTCCCTCGAGGTGCGCCAGGCGCTGCGGCGCCAGCGCTACCGCTACGAGGAGATCCGCCACGACCTCGGGCTGACCGGCAAGGACGACCGGCTCGCCGGTCCCTCCATCAACATCATGATGTTCGAGAGCGGGGAGACGTTCGGCGGGCTGCCCTCCACGGTCCACAACCTCGCCAACGGGGCGATCGAGGACTTCGACGTCATGGTCTACGGCTCCGGCGGCCTGGTGACCCGCATCGACTTCAACGCGAGCCCCGCGCGGTACGGGCACGACGATGTGACCGCGGTGCGCGAGGCGTTCACGTCCTGGCTGGAGTCGGCCGCCGCGCTCGGCCCCGACACGCCGATCGGCCGTATCGCGGTGACGGGCGCGGACGAGCGGCACTGGACGCTCGCGACGCCCCCGACCCCCGTCCTCTCCCCCGAGCCGGCTGCCGCGCCCGCCGAGGCGGCCCTCCCGCAGACCGGCCAGCCCGTCCCCGCGACCGTACCGGCCGCGCGGCCCGCACGCCGCCCGCGCGGCGCGATCCGCCCTCCCCGCGGCCCGGAGGAGGAGATCCTCTGCGCGCTGTGCGCCGATCTCCTGGGACGGGAGCGCGTCGGGCCGCAGGACAACTTCTTCGACCTCGGCGGTCACTCGCTGCTCGCGATGCGGCTGATCAGCAGGGTCCGCTCGGCCTTCGGCGTCGAGCTGGGGATCCGGGACCTGTTCGAGGCGGAGAGCGTCGCCGCGCTGGCCGCTCTCGTGCGCGACGGGCACGAGGCCCGGCCCGCGCCGCTCGCCGTCGCGCAGCGGCCCGACGTCATACCCCTCTCGCCGGGCCAGCGCCGGCTGTGGTTCCTCAGCCGCGGGGACGCGGACCGGGTGCCGTACAACCTGCCCATGGCGCTCCGGCTCCGGGGCGAACTCGACCGGGCGGCGCTGGCCGAGGCGCTCGCCGACGTGACGGCCCGGCACGAGAGCCTGCGCACGGTCTTCCCGGACGTGCACGGCGAGCCCCGCCAGGAGATACGCGCCGCCGCCGCGTCCCGCCCGCCGCTGACCGTCTCGGCGGCGAGCGAGAGCACGCTGACGCAGACACTCGCGGAACTCGCCTCGGCCGACTTCGACCTGTCGACGGACCTGCCGCTGCGCGCCCATCTGCTGGAGCTGTCCGCCACCGAGCACGTGCTGCTGCTCGTCGTCCACCACATCGCGATGGACGGCTGGTCCGCCGTGCCGCTGGCGGCCGATCTGGCGCGCGCTTTCGCCGCGCGGTCGGGCGGCACGAGCCCCGACTGGGCGCCGCTGCCGCTCCAGTACGCCGACTACACCCTCTGGCAGCGCGACCTGCTCGGCGACGAGAACGATCCCACGAGCCGGCTGGGGCGTCAGCTGTTGTACTGGACGCAGACGTTGGCCGACCTTCCGCAGGAGACGGCTCTGCCGACCGACCGGCCCAGGCCCGCCGTCGCAGGCCACCGAGGCGCCACCACTCCTCTCGACATCGACGCCGACACCCACCGCCGCATCGGCGAACTCGCCCAGCACACCGGCGCCAGCGTCTTCATGATCCTCCAGGCCGCCCTCGCCGCCCTCCTGTCCCGACTCGGCGCAGGCCACGACATCCCCATCGGCACCCCCATCGCCGGACGCACCGACGAAGCACTCGACGACCTCGTCGGCTTCTTCGTCAACACCCTCGTCCTCCGCACCGACCTCCACGGCAACCCCACCTTCCGCCAACTCCTCGACCGCGTCCGCGACACCGACCTCGCCGCCTACGCCCACCAAGACCTCCCCTTCGACCGACTCGTCGAGACCCTCAACCCCCCACGCACACCCGGCCGCCACCCCCTCTTCCAGATCATGCTCGCCCTCCAGAACAACACCAGGGCGAATCCCGAGCTCCCGGGGCTGCGGACGGAGTTCGTGCCGCTCGACTCCGGCGTCGCCAAGTTCGACCTGGCCTTCGAGGCGATGGAGCAGTTCGCGGCGGACGGCAGTGCGCGGGGAATCACCGGCTCGGTGGAGTACGCCGTCGACCTGTTCGACGCGTCGACCGTCCAGGGGCTGGTCCGCCGGCTCGAGCGGTTCCTCGCGGACGCGGTCGCCGCCCCCGACACCCCCATCCGCCAGATCGACGTCCTCGAACCCGCCGAGCGCCACCGCATCCTCCACGAGTGGAACAGCGCCGCAGCCCCCGTCGAGCCCGCCACCATCCCCCATCTCTTCGAGACCCAGGCCGCGAAGACCCCGGACGCCGTAGCCCTGCTGTTCGAGCAGGAGAGCGTCGACTACGCCGAGCTGAACCGCCGCGCCAACCGGCTCGCAGCCGAGCTGATCGACCGGGGCGTCGGCCCCGGTCAGCTCGTCGCCCTGGTGCTCCCGCGCTCGGTCGACATGGTGGTCGCGCTGCTGGGCGTGCTGAAGTCCGGCGCGGCCTTCCTGCCCGTCGATCCGGTGTACCCGAGGGACCGCATCGGCTATCTGTTCGCCGACTCGACGCCGGTCGCGGTCCTCACGACCGGCGCGCTGGCGGCGACCGTCCCGGACTCGGCCGCGCAGGTGCTGCTCCTGGACGCGCCCGAGACGGCTGCCGCCCTGGCATCGCGCAGCGCCGAGAATCCGGGCGACGACGATCGGGGGCGTCCTCTGTCGGCGCTGGACACGGCGTACGTCATCTACACCTCGGGCTCCACGGGCCTCCCCAAGGGCGTGCTGGTCCCGCACGCGGGCGTCGGCCCGATGGCCGCGGGCCTGGCCGCGCGCGCCTCGTTCGGCGCGGGCAGCAGACTGGTGCAGTTCGCCTCGCCGTCGTTCGACGCGGCGGTCGCCGAGGTCGCCATCTGTCTGCTGACGGGCGCGACGCTGGTCCTGGCCCCCGCCGAACGGCTGGTGCTCGGCGCCGAATTCGTGGGTCTGGTGCGCCAGCACGGGGTCACGCATCTCATGCTCGTGCCGAGCGCGCTCGCCGCGCTGTCGGAGCAGCACACGCTGCCGGCCGGCGTCGCGATCGTCCTCTGCGGCGAGGTGCTGCCGGGCGAGCTCGCGACGCGCTGGTCGGACGGCCGGCTGCTGCTGAACGGCTACGGCCCGACCGAGGCGACCGTGTGCACGACGACGAGCGTGCCCGAGTCCCCGACGGTGGGCGGCGCGCCGCCTATGGGCAGGCCGCTGCCGGGCATCCGGACGTATGTGCTGGACGAGAGTCTGCGGCTGGCGCCGGTCGGCGTCCCGGGCGAGCTGTACATCGCCGGCACGGGCGTCGTCCGCGGCTATCAGGGCCGCGCCGGCCTGACGGCGCAGCGGTTCGTCGCGGACCCGTTCGGGCCTGCCGGGAGCCGGATGTACCGCACAGGCGACCTGGTGCGCTGGCGCTCCAGCGGGGACCTGGAGTTCCTGGGGCGCACGGACGAGCAGGTGAAGATCCGGGGCCTCCGTATCGAGCCGGGCGAGACGCAGGCGGTGCTGGCGGATCATCCGGCGGTGTCGCAGGTCGCCGTGGTGGTGCGGGAGGACCGGCCGGGCGAGCTTCGGCTGGTCGCGTACGCGGTCCCCGCGGAGGGGGCCGGCCCGGAGCACGACGGCGCCGAGCAGAGCTCCGGCGACCGAGGCGCGTGGATCGCGGGCGAGCTGACGCGCCTGGCGCAGGAGCGGCTGCCCGCGCACCTGGTGCCCGCCGCGGTCGTGGTCCTGGCCTCGCTGCCGTTGCTGACCAGCGGAAAGCTGGACCGCAAGGCGCTGCCCGCCCCCGAGCAGCGGCCGCGGACCGGCGGCCGCAAGCCACGCACCCAAGCTGAGCGCGTCCTGTGCGAGCTGTTCGCCGAGGTGCTGCGCATCCCGGAGGTCGGCGTCGACGACAGCTTCTTCGACCTGGGCGGCCATTCGCTGAGGGCGATGCGGCTGGTCGCCAAGGTCCGGGGGCGGCTGGGCGTGGAGCTGACCGTGCGCACGCTCTTCGAGAAGCCGACGGTCGCCGAGCTCGCCCCGCTCGTGGCCGCGCCGCCCACCGTGGCGAGCGCCCGCGTTCGGCCGCGGCCGAGGCCGGAGCGGATCCCGCTGTCGCCGGGACAGCGCCGGCTGTGGTTCGTCAACCGCCTCGAAGGCGGGGGCGCCGCGTACAACATGCCCATGGCGCTACGGCTGACGGGCCGTCTGGACCGGGCGGCGCTCGCGCAGGCGCTGGGCGACGTGGTGGCCCGGCACGAGAGCCTGCGGACGCTGTTCCCCGACGCGGAAGGGGAGCCGTACCAGCTGATCCTGACGCCGGAGCAGGCCGGGATCGAGCTGACGGCGACCTCGGTGGACGAGGAGTCGCTGGCCGGCGCCCTGGAGGCCGCGGCGCGCCGCGGCTTCGACATGGCCGCCGAACTGCCGGTGCGGGCCGATCTCTTCGAGCTGTCCGCCACCGAGCACGTACTGGTGCTCGTCGTCCACCACATCGCGGGCGACGGCTGGTCCTACGCCCCGTTCCTGGCCGATCTGGCGCGCGCGTTCACGGCGCGGTCGGGCGGCACGAGCCCCGACTGGGCGCCCCTGCCCGTCCAGTACGCCGACTACACCCTCTGGCAGCGCGACCTCCTCGGCGACGAGAACGACCCCGACAGCCGCGTCAACCGCCACCTCGCCTTCTGGACCGAGACGTTGGCCGATCTCCCGCAGGAGACGGGCCTGCCCACCGACCGGCCCAGGCCCGCCGTCGCAGGCCACCGAGGCGCCACCACCCCGCTCGACATCGACGCCGACACCCACCGCCGCATCGGCGAACTCGCCCAGCACACCGGCGCCAGCGTCTTCATGATCCTCCAAGCCGCCCTCGCCGCCCTCCTGTCCCGACTCGGATCAGGCCACGACATCCCCATCGGCACCCCCATCGCAGGACGCACCGACGAAGCACTCGACGACCTCGTCGGCTTCTTCGTCAACACCCTCGTCCTCCGCACCGACCTCCACGGCAACCCCACCTTCCGCCAGCTCCTCGACCGCGTCCGCGACACCGACCTCGCCGCCTACGCCCACCAAGACCTCCCCTTCGACCGACTCGTCGAGACCCTCAACCCCCCACGCACACCAGGCCGCCACCCCCTCTTCCAGATCATGCTCGCCCTCCAGAACGACTCCGCGAGCCGTCCTGAACTGCGCGGCCTGGAGGTGGACTTCGAGTCGGTGGACTCGGGGGCCGCCAAGTTCGACCTGCTGGTGGACCTCCGGGAGCGCCACGACGAGGACGGCACCCCGGCGGGGGTGAGCGGCTCGGTGGAGTACGCGATGGATCTGTACGACCCCGCCACCGCGAGCGCATTCGCCCGCCGGCTCGAGCGGTTCCTCGCGGACGCGGTCGCCGCCCCCGACACCCCCATCCGCCAGATCGACGTCCTCGAACCCGCCGAGCGCCACCGCATCCTCCACGAGTGGAACAGCGCAGCAGCCCCCGTCGAGCCCGCCACCATCCCCCATCTCTTCCAGGCCCAGGCAGCGAAGACCCCGGACGCCGTAGCCCTGACGTGGAACGGCGAGGCCCTTGCGTACGGCGAGCTCAACGCCCGCGCCAACCGGCTAGCACGGCTGCTCGCCGCGCGCGGCGCGGGGCCCGAGCGGCTGGTGGCCGTGGCGCTGCCGCGGTCGGCCGACCTCGTGGTCGCGCTGCTCGCCGTGCTCAAGTCGGGCGCGGCCTATCTCCCGGTCGACCCGGACTACCCGGCCGAGCGCGTCTCCTTCATGCTCCAGGACGCGGACCCGGCGCTGCTGCTGAGCACCTCGGCCGTCGCGGCGCAGACCCCGGGCGCCGCGGTCCCCGCCGTGCTGCTGGACGATCCCGAGGTGGTGCGCGCGCTCGCCGAGACCCCGGCCGGCGACCTCGCCGCCGACGAGCTGAGCACGCCCCTTGCGCCCGGCCACCCTGCGTATGTCATCTACACCTCCGGCTCCACGGGCCGGCCCAAGGGAGTGGTGGTTCCGCACGCCAACGTGAACCGGCTGTTCGCGGCGACGGACCGCTGGTTCGGCTTCACAGCGGACGACGTGTGGACGCTGTTCCACTCGTACGCCTTCGACTTCTCCGTCTGGGAGCTGTGGGGCCCGCTGCTGCACGGCGGCCGGCTGATCGTCGTGGACCAGGATGTGAGCCGCTCGCCGGCGGACTTCCTCAGGCTCCTGGTCGAGGAGAGGGTGACGGTCCTCAACCAGACCCCCTCCGCCTTCTACCAGTTGGCGCGAGCCGACCGGGACGACCCCGGGCTCGGCCGCCGGCTCGCGCTGCGCCATGTCGTGTTCGGCGGCGAGGCGCTGGATCTGAGCCGTCTGGAGGACTGGTACGCACGCCATCCGCAGGACGCCCCCTCGCTGGTGAACATGTACGGCATCACCGAGACGACCGTGCACGTCAGCCATCTGGCGCTGGACGAGGCGACCGTCCGCGAGCGGACCGGGAGCCTGATCGGACGCCCGATCCCCGATCTGCGGGTCCACGTCCTCGACCGGTGGCTGCAGCCCGTGCCCGTGGGCACGCCGGGCGAGATGTACGTCGCCGGGGCCGGGCTCGCGCGCGGCTATCTGCGGCGGCCCGCGATGACCGCGGGGCGTTTCACCGCCGATCCGTTCGGGGCGCCGGGCAGCCGGATGTACCGCACGGGCGACCTGGCCCGGTGGCGGCCGGACGGGACGCTGGAGTACCTCGGGCGCGGCGACGACCAGGTGAAGGTCCGGGGCTTCCGGATCGAGCCGGGCGAGGTGGAGGCGGCGCTGCGGGGCTGCGCCGGCGTCGCGGACGCGGCGGTGCTGGTGCGCACGGACGCCGTGGGCGACGCACGGCTCGTCGCCTATGTCGCCCCGGACGCGGGCGCGGTCGCGGAGCCCGCGGCGCTGCGCAAGGCGCTGGCCGAGGAGCTGCCGCCGTGGATGCTGCCGCAGGCGTACGTCACGGTGGCGGCGATCCCGCTGACGCCGAACGGCAAGCTGGACCGGGCCGCGCTGGAGCGCACGGCCGCTGTGTCCCCCACGGCCGCGCGGGAGGTGACGGCCCCCAGGGACGCCCTGGAGCTGCGGATCACCGAGGCGTGGCGGACGCTGCTCGACCTCAAGGAGGTCGGCGTCGACGACGACTTCTTCGAGCTGGGCGGCGACTCATTCAAGGCGGTGCGGATCGCCCGCCGCATCGACCCGGAGCTGCCGGTGATCGAGGTGTTCAAGCACCCGACCCCGCGCCGGCTCGCGGCCCGGCTGCGGGCGGCCGAGTCGCCTGCCGCACACGCCGACAACTGGCTGCACCGGCTGACCCCGGAGCGGGAGGCCGAGCCCCGGCTGAGCCTGGTGTGCGTTCCGTACGGCGGCGGCAGCGCGCTCGCCTACCAGCCGCTGGCGCGGGCGCTGCCCGGCCATCTGGCGCTGTGGGGCGTCACCTTGCCGGGCCACGATCCGGCGGACCTCGACGGCGAACGCGTGGACTGGGCGGAGGCGGCGGAGCGGCTGGCCGAGCAGATCACCGCCACGGTCTCCGGGCCGTTCGCGCTGTACGGCCACTGCGCGGGCACGGTCTTGGCCATGGAGCTGGCACGGCGGCTGGAGCTGCGCGGCGCGGCGCCCGAGGCGCTGTATCTGGGGGCCGCGCTGCCCGAGGAGACGGCAGCCGGCGCCGAGGAGCAGGCCGGTTCGCTGGCCGGATCGGACGAGCAGCTGGAGGCGTTCCTGCGTTCGCTGGGCGGCTTCGACGGCGCTCTGGACGGCGACGACACGGCGGGCGCGGTGCAGCTGGTGCGGCACGACATGCTCCAGGCCACGGCGCTGGCCGCGCGGGGCCTCGGCGACGGGCGGCCGCGGGTCCCGGTCTGCGTCGTGGTCGGCGAGGACGACCCGCTCACCGAGGGCTACGCCGAGCGCTACCGACGGTGGGCGGAGGACGCCGAGTTGGAGGTGCTGGCGGACGCGGGGCACTACTTCGTCAAGCACCGGGCGCCGGAGCTGGCGGCCCTGCTCGCCGCCCGCCATCCGGCCGGTGGGAATCGGGCCGACCGGACGGACCCCGGCGTATGAGCTAGGTGCGCGTCGGCTCCACGCCGGCTCAACGCGCCCTGTCAGTAAGGCAGCACGCGGCCTGAAGGCGTCCGCAGGTCCAGGTCGCGTGCCGGCCTGGGCCGCACGGGCCTGCGGATGCGGATCTGCGGGGCCTTGGCCATCCTGCTCACCCCCGTGTCCTCGAAGAGACTGGCACCGTTGCACACCGGGCTCCAGCCTTGCTCGGGCTTCGATGCATCAGGGCGTCGGAGCGGCTGGAAACCATCGCTCATGGCTGAGCAGCGACTGTTGACGGAGAGCCCGTGGCATATGACGTTGGCACCACCGTATCGAGTGTTGCCAATTCACTTACGGGCCCTCGCTCCCTGTGCAACAGTCGTAACCGGTCCATCGTTGAGACCTGGCCGTGGCCGCGCCTGTATCGGAGTACGACATGCCGTCCCATGTGTTCGCGGACCGTCCCGCCCCACAGCCGCCCGAGCGCGGTTCCGTGGACGCGCTGATCTCGCAGACGCGTCGGCTCCGCGGCGAGGTGGACGCGGTGCGCAGAGAGGCCAGAGAGGCCGTCGTCGAAGAGGACGACGCCCAGGGACGCTGGCAGCGCGCGCTCTGCGACCTCGCGGTCCACCACCTCGACGACCTGGGCGCGCATCTGGGCCAGCTCAAGAAGGGCCTGCCGGACGAGCCGGGCGAGGCGTACGCCGAAGAGCTCGCGGAGTTCGAGGCGGACCACGCCCAGAGCAGCGGCTCGCTGCTCAGCCGCGTCGGCAGCGCCGAGTGGAACCTCCTCACCGACGAGGTGAGCTGGTCCGACGAGCTCTACCAGATCCTGGGCCGCGCGCCCGAGGCCGGCCCGATGTCGCTGGACGAGCTGCCCGCCATGGTCTTCGCCGAGGACCAGGGGCTGTTGACCGCGATGGTGACGGACTGTCTGGTGGACGGGCGCCCCATCGACGGCGAGTTCCGGATGGTCCGCACCGACGGCCGGGTGCGCACGGTCCATATGATGGGCGAGCCGGTGCTCGACTCGGACGGCTCGACGGCCTCCATGTGGGCGGTGCTGCGCGACGTCAGCGAGCTGCGGCGCAGCCAGCGGGCCGTGCGCGAGAGCGGCGACTCCCTTCAGCGCCGGCAGCACTTCGAGCAGACCGAGCACCGGCTCGCCGTCGAGCTCCAGGAAGCGGTGCTGCCGCCGTGGCGCGGCTCGTTGCAGTTCCCGCAGGACGGTCCCGCCTCGCTGGACGTCGCGGCGCACTATCTGCCGTCCACCAACACCGCGCTGATCGGCGGCGACTGGTACGACGCGCTGCAACTGCCGGGCGGCCAGTCCCTGTTGAGCGTCGGCGATCTGACGGGGCACGGGGTGACCGCGACCTCGGCCATGGCGATGCTGCTGGGCGCGCTGCGCGGGATGGCCGTGGCCGGAATCCAGCCAGGCCCGCTGATGACGCATCTGAACGAGCTGCTGGAGACCTCCGTTCAGCCCGCGCTGGGCAGTGCGGTGTGCTGCCGTTACGACCCGGCCGAGCGGACCCTGTCCTGGGCGCAGGCCGGGCACCCCGCCCCGCTGCTGTTCCGCGACGGGACGGGGCGGGCGCTGACGCCGCCCGAGGGCGTGCTCCTCGGGGCGACGTCCGGCGCGGGGTACGAGCAGGCCGAAGTCCAGCTCCTTCCCGGCGATCTGCTGGTTCTGCACACCGACGGGCTGACCCGTAGGAGCGCTGCCGGGGAGCACGACGCGGACAGGCTGCTCGCGCTGGCGCCGCGGTTCGCCGAGGCCCGGGACGCGCAGGACTGCGTACGGACCGTCCTCGAGGAGCTGGGCGAGGACAGCCGCGACGACGACGCCTGCGTGATGGTCGCGAGGATCGGCGAGTAGCCAGACGAGTGCCAAGCGAGTGCCAAGCGAGTGGGCCGGCAGAGGTAGAGGCGAGTAGCGAGTAGGTGGGAACGCCTGCTCGCGCGCAGGCGGAGGAGCCGGTCCGGGAGGGCGTCTGGCGGCAGGCAGGAGCTGTGGCCGCCAGGGCCGCTATGTGTGTGGTTGCCGGATCGTCGGAACCGTTGCCCGGATCTCGGGTCTCAGGGGGTGCCGGGGCGCCCGGATCTCAGGCCCCGGATTCCCGCAGAGTGCGGATGCCGGATGTGCCGCGGAGTCGCGGTGTCCGGCAGGGTGGTCGTGGATGTCCCGCAGATTTGGCATTCCCGCAGGTTTTCGGATGACCCGCAGAGTCGCGGATGTCCTACGGAGTGAGCGCGGAGACGGCGGATACGCGAGGGGTACGAGGAGGTGGCGGCGAGACTAGGCGTCCACGCTCCGCGCCCTCTTCAACGGACTGTTGGGCAGGGCCAGTTGGATCTCTTCCCGCAGGTCAGCGATCTTCGCGTAGCCCGCGTACTGTCCCGTCAGCCGGTACATCTCCCGCAGCCTGTCCCACGTCCGGTGCGAGGAGGTCTCCCCCATCGAGACCAGTGCCAGCCTGGCGTAGCGGTCGGCCTGTTCGGGCTCGTCGGCGATGAAGCACGCCGAGGCCAGTGAGATGTAGTCGAAGATCTTCGAGCGCTGACGTCCGCCCTCGCGCAGCTCCAGCGCCTTCCTGGCGTGGTGCTGGGCGGTCGGCGCGGCCGATGGATCGTGGTCGGCGAGCGTGCGGTAGGCCAGTGCCTCCATGCCGTGCAGATCGGCCTCGTCGAACATCTGCATCCAGCAGGGCGGCGGCACGTCCCCCTTGTCGGAGACGAAGAGGTCCTCGGCTTCGCCGAGCGTGCGGCGCATGGCCTGGCCGCGGCCCATGGATGCCTGCGCCCAGGCCTCGATGGTGTGCAGCATCGCCTGGGTGCGGGGCAGGACTTCCTCGCCCGAGCCGGACTTGGCGAGCTTCATCAGGTCCAGGGCGTCGTCCGGGCGGCCCAGATGAACCATCTGCCGGGCGGCGCGGGAGAGCGCTTCGCCGGCGCGTGGGCGGTCGCCGCCCTCGCGCGCCGCGTGCGCGGCGATGACGAAGTACTTCTGGGCGGTGGGTTCGAGGCCGACGTCATGGGACATCCAGCCGGCGAGTACGGCGAGGTTGGCGGCGACGCCCCACAGGCGGCGCTGCAGATGGTCGGGGTGGCGGTAGGCGAGCATGCCGCCCACCTCGTTGAGCTGCCCCACGACGGCCTTGCGCTGGAGCCCGCCGCCGCGTGCGGCGTCCCAGGCGCGGAACACTTCGACCGAGCGCTCGAGCGCCTCGATCTCCTGCGACCCGATGGGGGCGGCCTCATAGCGGTCGAACCCAGCGGGGTCGGCGTGCAGGGGATTGTCGATTCGGGGGGCGTCGGGGGTGAGTGCGGGGTCGGTGTGAAGCCAGTCGTGCATGGCGCTGCTGAGTGCGGAGCCTGCGGCGAGCGCGGCGCCCGCGCCCACCAGGCCGCGTCGGTTGAGCATGAGGTCCATTCCCGTGAATTCGGTGAGGACCGCCGCCGTCCGGTCGGGCGCCCACGGAAGGCCGTCAGGGTTCTCTGCTCCCTGGACGTCCCGCCGTCTACCCGTGCGCCCGCTCCGTACGAAACCGAGGTCCTCGATGGTCACGACACGGCCGAGACGCTCGGTGAACAGAGCTGCCAGCACTCTCGGTACGGGATCGCGCGGGGTCTCCCCCATGTCGATCCAACGCCGCACCCGTGAGGTGTCGGTCGCCAGCTGCGGGTGGCCCATGGCCGCCGCCTGCCGGTTCACGAGTCTCGCGAGCTCCCCTTTGGACCAGCCGGCCAGGCGGAACAGGTCGCAGAAGCGGGTGTTGGGTTCTCCGGTCACGTCAAGCCCCCAGGTTCTCGGCTGAGTTGACAGTAACCCCGTGTCAGAGGCCTGGCGACCATTCGCCAGGGTTCGCCAGGGTGCGCCAGATGGTGTGCCACCCGCAGCCGGGTGTGACGTAGGAACGCGCCACCTCGGCCCGGCAGCCGGAAGCATTCCCCAGGGTGCCGACCGGCTGTCGGGGCGGGCAGCGCACGCAACTTGTCGGCACACGAAGGGATCTGTAACTCCCATGTACACAGCATCGTCCTCCGTGTCCGCCCCGCCCCGGCCGCAGCGCTCCGCCGTACCGGTCGGCGCCGGACCGTATCTGGACCCCACGCACGCCGGTCGGGCCCGACGGCCCGCCGGGACGATCGGACAGCCCCTCAGCGGGAGAATCGACTTGTCCGGCCCCCAGGGCGCGCAGCTGCGGATGGCCATCGCCTCGGTGCACCGGATCTGCCCGGAGTTCAACCCGGTGCAGGTACTGCGGCGAAGCGGCCGCTCCGTGCTGCTCGTGGGCACCACAGGGCGCACCACGGCAGTCGCCAAATGCTTACTGGACCACTCGCCCGTCTGGGCCGAGCGGCTCCGCCACGAAATAGCTGCATACCGCGCCTTCGTCCGGCACCGCCCACCAGTGCGGGTCCCGCGGCTGATCGCCGCGGATCCCGACAACTGCACACTGGTGATCGAGCGGATGCCGGGCCGGGCGGCGGCCCTTGCACGGCACCCGGCCGAGGCTCCGCCCCGTGCCGATGTGCGGGCCGCCCTCGGCGCGATCGCGCGACTCAACGCCTGGCGGCCGCCCGCCGGGATGTTCGACGCCCCGCTCGACTACGCGTCGCGGATCTCCCGCTACCACGAGCTGGGTCTGTTCACCGACCGCGACCTCGGGGACCTGCAGAAGCTGCTGCACGGCCTGGCGTTCGCGAGCGGCAGGCAGGGCATGGGGCAGTTCTGTCACGGCGACGCGCTGCTCTCCAACATCCTGCTGTCGCCGGCCGGTCCGGTGCTGGTCGACTGGGAGCACGCCGGCTGGTACCTGCCCGGCTACGACCTGGCGACGCTCTGGTCGGTGCTCGGAGACGCCCCGCTGGCCCGGCGGCAGATCAGCCAGCTGGCCCAGCAGGCGGGTCCGGCGGCGCGGGACGCGTTCCTGGTGAACCTGATGCTGGTGCTGACCCGGGAGATCCGTACATACGAGACGGCCGTCCAGCGGACCATGCGGGAGGCGCCGCCGGCAGGCGCGGGGCATGCGCAGTCCGGTGGGCTGTCGGCCGGCGAGGAGCAGCGGCTGCTGCTGCGGCGGCTGCACGACGACTGCGCGCTGGCCCGGCGGGCGGTGCGCGCCGCGGTCGGCACCCG
>NZ_JBFAYB010000044.1:0-68602 GCF_040681075.1 Streptomyces sp. NPDC051907
CCGGCCCGCGCCCGCTCCAGGTACTCTCGCCATGCCCGCCCCCGCGCCCGGCGCCGGGAAGATCAACCTGGACAAGGGCCGGGTCAGCCTCCAGAAGAACCAGACGGTCTCCCTGGTCAAGGGCGGCCGCCCGCTGCTCTCGCAGGTCAAGATGGGTCTGGGCTGGGAGCCCGCGTTCCGCGGCAAGGACATCGACCTCGACGCCTCCGTGATCGCGTACGGCCCCAACCGCAACCACCTGGACAGCTGCTACTTCGGCAAGCTCTCGATCCTCAACGGCGCGATCAAGCACTCCGGCGACAACCTCACCGGCGAGGGCGCGGGAGACGACGAGGTGATCGTCGTGGATCTGGGCCGGCTCCCGGCGGACGCGACCGGACTGGTCTTCACGGTCAACTCGTTCTCGGGACAGAAGTTCACCGAGGTCGCCAAGGCGTACTGCCGGCTGATGGACGCGGCGACGGGCGAGGAGCTGGTGCGCTTCGACCTCACCGGCGCGGAGCCGCAGACGGGCGTGATGATGGCGAAGCTGATCAAGCAGTTCTCAGGCGAGTGGGAGATGACGGCGATCGGCGACTTCGTGAAGTCCCGCACCGTGCGCGGCATGGTCAAACCGGCCGCGCAGGCCCTGTGAGGCCATGGCTGAGGCCTGAGAGGGCATGGCTTGAGGCCTGGGAGGGCATGGCCTGAGGCTGTTCTGGGCAGAGGCCAGGCGCGCGGGACCGCCGTCGATTGCGGCGACGGCGGCCCCGGGCGCGCACGGGGCTGACGGTCAGAGTTTGGCGAGCTTGGAGTATGGACTGAGAATCCTTCCCTGCCTTCCAGAGAAGTCGACGAGCACGGCGGCGTTGTCGCCCTCGACCGCGATGATTCGTCCTAGTCCGAATTGATCGTGAGATACCCGGTCGCCTACTTCGTACTGCTCGATGGGTGGAGCAGCGGCGGCCGGCTTGTTGAAGGGGCTCGAGGGCAGATGGCGTCGGGATCCAGCAGACTTGGTCATTACCTGGAGTATGGGCCCTCGGGCCCGCAGCACGCCATTGTCAGAACAGCCCACTGTAGGCGTTGAGGGCTGGCTGGCCCCCGAGGTGGGCGTACAGCACAGTCGATCCGAGGCCGATCTCACCCTGTGTGACCAGGTCGATCATTCCGGCCATAGACTTCCCCTCGTACACCGGATCGGTCACCATCCCCTCCGTACGGGCCGCGAGACGCATCGCCGACAGGGTCGATTCGTCCGGAATGCCGTACGTCCCGGCGTGGTACCGCTCGTCCAGCTCGATCTCGTGGTCCGCCAGCGGGCGCCTCACCCCGATGAGGGAGGCGGTGTTCCGCGCGATGCGGGTGATCTGGTCGCGCGTGCGGTCGGGCGCGGCGGAGGCGTCGATGCCGATCACTCGCCGTCGCCGGCCGCCCGCCTCCTCGAGAGCCGCGAATCCGGCGACCATCCCGGCCTGGGTGCTCCCGGTCACCGAGCACACGACGACGGTGTCGAAGAACACATCCAGCTCCTCCTCCTGCTGGGCGACCTCGAAGGCCCAGTTGGCGAAGCCGAGCCCGCCCAGGGGGTGGGCGGAGGCGCCGGCCGGGATGGCGTAGGGCCTGCCGCCGCCGTCCTCCACCTCGCGCAGCGCGAGCTCCCAGCTCTCCTTGACGCCGATCCCGAATCCGGCCTTCACCAGTCGGATGTCGGCGCCCGCGAGGCGGCTGACGAGGATGTTGCCGACCTTGTCGTAGACGGCGTCCGGCCAGTCGACCCAGGTCTCCTGGACCAGCACGCAGGCCAGGCCGGTGCGCGCGGCGACCGCCGCGACCTGGCGGGTGTGGTTGGACTGCACGCCGCCGATGGAGACGAGGGTGTCGCAGCCCCTGGCGAGGGCGTCGGCGACGAGGTACTCCAGCTTCCGCGTCTTGTTGCCGCCGTAGGCGATCCCCGAGTTGCAGTCCTCGCGCTTGGCCCACAGCTCCGCGCCGCCCAGACGGCGGGTCAGCCGGTCGAGCCGGTGCACCGGGGAGGGACCGAACAGCAGGGGGTAGCGCTCGTACGACGTGATGGACACGCTGAACTCCTTGGGATCAGAGGATGTTCTCTTCAGGTGGCGCACCCGGCCCGTTCGCTTCCGACCGCTCCGGCCGTTTCGACGGCTTCCGACCGCCCCGACCGCTTCGACCGCCCCGACGAGGTCACTCGCCGCGCCTGAGCCCGTCCGGCGCGTCCAGCTCGCCCGACTCATCGGGTCTGCCCGTCTCGTCCGGTCTGCCCGTCTCGTCCGCGAGCTCTTCGAGCGCGCTCCAGATCCGCGCGGTGACGCGGGCCGCCTCCTCCGCGTCCCCGTCCGCGCAGGCGTCGATGAGCAGGTCGTGCGGCTCGGCCGAGCGCAGCGCGCTCTCCTCGGCGAACCGCCGCCACTCCAGGCGGCGGATCAGCGGGGTGTGGCGCTCGATCGTCGCGGCGACGGCGCGGTTGCCGCAGGCCCGTACGAGCACGTCGTGCAGCTCGTCGTCGGCCCGCAGCGCCTCGCCGATCGCGCCGGTGCGGGTCTTGCGGCGAAAGCGGCGGTTCGCCGCGCGCATCGCGTCGACGTCCGCGGCCGTGAGCCGCGGCACGGCGATGCGCGCGCCGCCAGTTCGTGCATGGCGCGCACGACGACGGCCGCCTCCCGCACGGCACGCGGTTCGAGCCGTGTCACGCGCGTACAGCTCTGCGGCTTGGTCTCGACGAGCCCCTCCTCGGCGAGCCGCGCGAGCGCGCCGCGCACCGGGGCGCGCGGCAGACCGAACCGCTCGGCGAGGTGGAGGTCGCGTACGGACTCTCCCGGCGGGAGATCGCCGCGCACGACGGCGTCCCGGATGGCCGCGTACGCCGTATCACGCAGCAGGGTGCGCCCGACCGGCCGCAATGCCTCCACGAGCTGAAATGTTAGATGCCGAACTCCCGGGCGCACAACGGGAGTTCGCACATTCGCAGTCGTTCATCGGTCAACTGCCGTTCACCCGCACACAGCCGTGCGTACCTGCCCGGTCGCCTTGCCGGCCAGCGGCCATGCATGCTTTCCGGCCGTGCTTCACTCCCACGGCCAGTCGGCGTTCCGACCCCGCTCCAGCAACGAGACCATCCTGAAGGCCGCGTCGGTGAGCCCTCCGAAGGCGTGCCGGCCGGGAGCGCCCGAGGGCGCGTGGCCGGCGCGGTAGCCCGCGAGATTCCAGGTGTAGACGGGGATGTGCGCCGGCACCTGCTCGGTGGGGTCGCCGTAGTGGCTGAACTGCGCCTGCTCGTCGGTGACGATCAGCACCCGGTCGTGGCCGCGGTAGTGCGCGCGCACCGCCCCCACGGTGTCGGTTCCGCCGAGGTTGCCGAACCGGCCGAGGACCTTCAGCACCGACTCGCCCTCGGCGTACGGCACTGGGGCGTGCGTGGTGCCGTACTCGACCAGGTCGGCGTCGGCCGCGCGCATCGCCACCGCCGTTCCGAAGATCGCGGCGGCGTCGGCGCGGTTGAGCTCGGAGCGGTCCGACAGCCGCGACCACATCGAGCCCGAGCGGTCGACGAGGACCAGCGTCCGGCCGGGCAGCGCGGGCACATTGCCGAGGGAGTGGCCGAGCGCCTGCTCCAGGGGGTAGGACCAGCGCAGCGACGGCGCGTGCTGGTATGCGGCGAGGTAGCGGAAGGGGAACTGCCGCGAGGACGCGACCGCTTCGGGGTCCGAGATCCTCGCCGCGACCTGCGCGGCCACCTCGTCGCAGACGCCGGCCTGGTCGAAGTTGCGCAGATTGCGGACCAGCGCCATGGGCCCCATGGAGGGGATCACCGCCTCCCAGGCCGCCGCGTCCATCGGGCCCTGCAGCCAGCCGGCCAGCGCCTCCCAGGTCATGCCGGCCTCGGCGAGACGGGCCGCGCCGCCCGGCGCTTCGAGCACCGCGCGCCGCTCGGCGACGGGGAGCTCCATCAGCGCCCGGTGGGCGGTCAGAGTGCGGTCCGCGGCGGGCGGCTCGGCGGTGTGCGGGTTGTGCCGGCGGTCGAGGGCGTACTGGAACAGCGCGCCCTGCCACGGCTTGGCGGGGTCGGGCGTCGCGTGCACCAGGTTGAGGATGTCGCCGAAGCGGAAGCCCTTGGTCGCCGTGTCGTACTTCAGCAGCGACTTCGCGGTGTAGAGGCGCGCGACGGCGTCGGCGACGCCTCGCTTGACGGGCTTGGGCACGGTGCGGCCGTAGACCGAGGTCCAGTAGCCGAGCATCTCGCCGGGCTCGTCGGCGCGCAGCAGCACGGAGTCGACGACGCGGCGGTTCGACGGGCCCTCGGTCGCGCCGGCGTCCAGCCGCGCCTTGACGTACTCGGCGGCGCCGACGATCGCCGCGGTGCGCATGCCGGCGTCGCGGCGGAGCCAGCCGAGCAGGCCTGCGGTCCACTCCGGGTCCTCGACGGCGAGCTTGCGCACCAGCGTGGTGAAGCGGTCGTCGCGGTCGTCGCCGCTCTCGTAGAAGGTCTGCTGGGACACGAAGTTCGCGACGGCCAGCAGATAGAGCTCGGAGCGCGCGTCGCGCTCGGCGCCCGTGCCGCCCTGGTGCGTGGGCAGGGTGCGGCCGGTCGAGCGGACGGGCGAGTGAGCGGGCGCGGGCCTGGTCGTACGGGCGTTGAAGCGTGCCATGTGAATTCCCCCGAATTCCTGGGGGAAGCGCAGCGGAAGAGGGCGCCCGAGATCAGAGTCCGGCGACGGAACTATTGCCAGGCGAGCTTCCAGATTGCTCCACCAGCCGCGGCTGGGCGGGATTTGAACCCGCATCCTCCCGGTTCGAGAAGTAACCGTCGCCTGCGCACCGGGCGCCCTCACGCTGAGCCTCCCGAGATCAAATCGGCTGCGGCGTGATTTCTTGAAAAGGAAGTAGC
This sequence comes from Streptomyces sp. NPDC051907, assembly GCF_040681075.1. Lineage (NCBI taxonomy): Bacteria > Bacillati > Actinomycetota > Actinomycetes > Kitasatosporales > Streptomycetaceae > Streptomyces > Streptomyces sp. NPDC051907. The sequence continues at coordinate 4,886 of NZ_JBFAYB010000044.1, forward strand.
CGCTGCCTAGCGCACCGGGAGGTGCGTGAAGTCTTGGTGCCTTGCTCTGGGGATCACTCTAGGAGGACGGAGTCCGGCTGCGCCAAGGGTTTTACGCGGGCGCAACCGGACCGACCCACAGCGGATGCGAGCCCGCCGGAGCGCCGTGCGCCGGAATCGTGGATTCAGGCGCCGGAATCAGGGATTCAGCCGTCAGTCGCGGCGCGCATGGCGCTTCCAGGGGCCGGTGATCGCCAGCAGGATGCCCGGGGTCTGAATGCTGGCGTAGAGCGTGCGGCCGTCGGGCGAGAACACGACGCCCGTGAACTCGCTGCCGTTGAGGTCGTTGCGGGCGATGGGATATGTGCGTCCGCGCTCGGTCGCGCCGAACAGATGCTGGACCCCCTCGCCGTCCTCGGCTATGACCAGGCCGCCGTACGGCGAGACGGTGATGTTGTCGGGACCGTCGAACGCGCCGTCCTCGCCCGGGGCGGCGTTGACGCCGAGCAGCACCTTCAGCGTGAGGGTGCGGCGGCGCGGATCGTAGAACCAGACCTGGCCGTCGTGCGGCCTGCCGGGGCTCTCGTCGCGGGCGTACGAGGAGACGACGTAGGCGCCTCCGTCGGCCCACCACATGCCTTCGAGCTTGCGGGCCCGGGTGACGTCCTGCTCCCCGAACTGCTCGCGCACGTCGACGCTCGTGCCGTCGCGGTCCGGGACGTCGACCCAGTCGACGCCGTAGACCGTGCCGATCCGGGCGGCGCGCGAGAGGTCGTCGACGAAACGGCCGCCGGAGTCGTAGCACTTGGCCGCCTGGAACACGCCCGCGTCGTCGGCGAGGCAGGCGAGCTGTCCGCGGCCGTGCCGGAAGCCGTGCGGCGGGGTCCAGCGGAAGAGGAGGCCGTTGGGCGCGGAGGCGTCCTCGGTCAGATAGGCGTGGCCTCGCCGCGGGTCGACGACCACGGCCTCGTGGTCGAAGCGGCCGAGGGCCTTGACGGGCTTCGGGGAGCGGTTGGCCCGGCGGTCGTAGGGGTCGACCTCGAAGACATAGCCGTGATCCTTGGTCATGCCGTTCTCGCCGGCCCGGTCGGAGTTCTCCTCGCAGGTCAGCCAGGTGCCCCACGGGGTACGGCCGCCCGCGCAGTTGGTGGAGGTGCCGGCGATGCCGACCCACTGGGCGGTACGGCCGTCGCGGCGGGTCTCGACGACGGTGCAGCCGCCGGCCGCGGCCGGGTCGTACACAAGGCCCTCGGCGAGCGGCACGGGGTACTGCCACTTCGACCGGGCACCCTTGAGCTCGTGGTTGACGACGAGGAGGGTCACTCCGCGCGGTCCGTCGAAGGTCGCGGTGCCGTCGTGGTTGGAGGGCGTGAACTCGCCGGACTCCAGCTTGGTGACGCCGCTGTGGGTGATGATCCGGTACGTGAACCCGGCGGGCAGCGCCAGCATGCCCTGGGGGTCGGGGAGCAGAGGGCCGTAGCCGGGGCCGTACCCGCCGTGGCCTTGCGCGTCGGCATCCTCGACGCCGTCGTCGGCGGCGAGGGCCCCGGGCGCGGTGGCGAGCGCGCCGACGGCGCCGGTGAGGGCGACGCCCGCTCCGGTGAGCGCGGACTGTCTGGTGAATTCCCTGCGGGTGAGCGGCATCGAGATCTCCTGGGCCTGAGGGGACGCGCTGCTGGGCTGGCCGAGCTGTTTGCCTAAGCTGACCCTCCGCACTGATCGTCCGGACGGGTCGCCGAGCCGACGGCGGCGCCGTCGACCGGGCCGCGTCGGCGAAACCCTCCCGCCCGCGCCTGAACGGCGCTTGAACGCCGCCCGACGTCGAGAGGCTCCACCTGCCATGAATCTCCCCGCCACCGGCCGCCGCGTCCTCGTCAGCGGCGCCTCCCGCGGTCTGGGCCGCGCCGTCGCCCAGGCCTTCGCCGCCAACGGGGACCGGGTCGCCGTCCACTACGGCTCGCGCGAGGACGAGGCGCGCCGCACCCTGGACTCGCTCGCCGGCGACGGCCATGTGCTGGTCGGCGGCGACCTGTCGGACCCGGCGCAGGCGGAGCTGATCGCCTCGCGCGCGGCCGACGGGCTCGGCGGCCTCGACGTGCTGGTGAACAACGCGGCCGTGAACGAGCGGCATCCGCTCGCCGAGACGTCGTACGAGCAGTGGGCGGAGATCTGGCAGCGGCATGTGGCCGTCAACCTCCTCGCGACGGCGAATCTCAGCCATCTCGCCGCCCGCCGCATGATCGACGCGGGCACGGGCGGCCGGATCGTCAACATCGGCTCGCGCGGGGCGTTCCGCGGGGAGCCGGACCACCCGGCGTACGGGGCGACGAAGGCGGCGGTCCACGCGCTCGGCCAGTCGCTCGCGGTCTCGCTGGCCCCGTACGGCATCGGCGTCGCGTCCGTCGCCCCCGGCTTCTTCGACACGGAGCGGGTGGCGCACCGGCTGGCCGGCGCGGAGGGCGAGGCGATCCGGGCGCAGAGCCCCTTCGGCCGGGTGGCGACGGCGGACGAGGTCGCAGCCGCGGTGCGGTGGCTGGCGTCGCCGGAGGCGGAGTGGTCGTCGGGCACGGTGCTGGACGTCAACGGCGCCTCGTACCTCCGTACCTGACACACGTCCCCAGTAAATCTAGGTGAACCTAGTGAAACAAGGTCAACGGGAGCAGATCACCCGCAATCCCAAGATTTAGTGCGGAACTCCTTGACCCCCGGGGAGCGCGGCAATAGAACATGCCCTACCTGCATCACCCGCGGGGGGAGGCGAGCCGGCGCGATGAACGCGAGACAGGCTCGCGACCTCCATGAGAGCCGGCTGATGAAGCTGGCCAATGTGACCGGGGTCGGCACCGGGAGGGACGAGCACTCGGGCGCGGACGTGATCGTCGTCTTCGTCACCCGCACAGTGCCCCGTGACCGGCTCCGGGAAGAAGACGTGGTTCCCGAACAGCTCGAGGGCATACCGGTGCGCGTGCTCGCGATCGGTGAAGTCGACGCCCACGACCCGGAGTTGTGAGGGACCCCTTCGAACGAGGGGAAGAGGTGGTCTGGCGTGACGAGCCAGCCCGAGATGATGCGAGGACCGACCGGGGGGCAGCTCAGCGACAGCTCCCGGCAGCAGGCGACGAGCGACTTCCTGCGCCCGCAGGCGCCGCTCTCCAACGTCGTGGGCTTCGGCCACGGCGTGAAGTGGACCGACGGCACGCCCACCGGCGAGCCGGCCGTGCTCGTCTTCGTGACCCAGAAGGTCCCGGAGTCGATGCTGCCGGAACGGGATGTGGTCCCGTACCGGATGGACGACGGAACGCCGACCGACGTGATCGCGGTCGGACACGTCTCAGCGCAGCGGCAGCAGCGCCAGCAGGCGCGGCGGACCGTGGAGCCGGAGGCCGCGTACCGGGCCGACGGCAGCGCGGGCGAGCACCTCTCGCAGCTGGCGCAGCCCCTGCTGCACGAGCTGCGGGAGATGGGCACGCTGGAGCCGCAGCTCCTGCGGCGCCGGCTCAGGCCCGCGCCGTCGGGGATCTCGGTGGGCAACGTACGGGTGACGGCCGGAACGCTCGGCAGCGTGGTGTACGACTTCCTGCCCGGCGCGACGACCGACCCTCCGGGGCCGGGGCTCGGGGTGCCGGGGAAGTTCTACATCCTCTCCAACAACCATGTGCTCGCGGACTCCAACCGGGCGCAGCTGGGCAGCGCGATCGTGCAGCCCGGGGTGTTCGACGGCGGCACGGACCCGGCGGACCGGATCGCGACGCTGGACCGCTTCGTCACGATCCAGTTCGCGCCGCAGATCCCGCCGGCGCAGCACAACAACGTCGTCGACGCGGCGCTGGGCAGGGTCGAGTTCGAGGACGCGACACGCGAGCAGTACTTCGGGGCCGCGCCGCGGGCGTGGCGGCGCAAGGCGAACGTGGCGGTCGGCGACCTGGTGAAGAAGACAGGGCGCACGACCAACCTCAGCTGCGGCCGGATCATCGCGGTGGACGCGACGATCGACGTGAACTACGGCACGGCGGGGACGGCGCGCTTCAAGGACCAGATCCTGACGACGAACATCTCGGCGGGCGGCGACTCCGGCTCGCTGGTGACCTCCCTCGACAACGTCGCGGTGGGGCTGCTGTTCGCGGGGTCTTCGGTGGTGACCGTGGTCAACCACATCGAGAACGTCCGCGCGCTGCTGCGCGTGGAGATCTCCGAGCAGCTGGCCTGACGGGCGGGAGGATCCACGATGACCACGCAGGCAAGGAAGCAGCACAAGGACCGTTCCCCCTCCGGGCACCGCTACCTCAACCCGCAGGGCGCGGAGGTCAAGACGCGCGACGAGGCGTTCGCGGCGCCGATGAGCGTGGAGGCGGAGGCGCTCCAGACGTCGGCGCGGCTTCAGCTGCACAACGGCCAGGTGACGTTCGCGATCGAGGTGACGTACAACCCGAACACCTACCCGCACGTGGTGACGGGCGGCCAGATCACCTCGGGCATCTGCGGAGCGCCGTGGGACATCACGGGCGGCTCCATCGGCGACCAGCTGCGGCTGGACGCGAAGCGGTCGGGCCAGGGCACGTGCGCGAGCACGATCACGATCGTCGGCGATTACCAGAACCCGCCGGCGTACCGGGGCACGTACGGCTTCGAGGGCGCGTCCTCGTCGTTCAAGCACACGACGAGGTACGAGTGCTGAGGGGCGCGGCACGCGCGTGACCTTCGGGCGGCCGAGGGGGGCGGGGGCGATCGGCTCCCGCGCAGCCCCCTCGGCCGTCGTCCGTCGCCCGTCGTCCGTCGGACGGGGATGGACGCGGGGGGCGGTCCGATGGCAGAGGACACGTGCCCCCCCAGCCCGTCCGGCGTTTGAGGACACGCCCGTAGGGCGTATGGGGGCGTAGCCCCCTGGGGCGGGGGTGACGTGCCCTGTGCGGGCGGCCCGCGGGGCGCTGCCCCGGACCCCGCGCCTCAAACTCCCCCAGACTCCGTCCGGGGGACCCCCACGACGCTGAATGTGCGGGAGCCCGGGAAACTCAGCCCGTCCGGCAGCACCCGGGGGCCGGGATGCGGTGCGTACCCAGCGCGCACACCCCCGCCAGGCGAAGCCGGACCCGCCCCCGCCGGCGAGCCTCAACCCCCCGTTCGCGACCTCGCCTTGAACGCCGCCTTCCTTGCCTCTTTCGCCGTCCTCTTGTCGCGGTGCAGCCGGCCCATCGCCTCCAGGACGTCCGCCGTGGCCGGGTGATCCACCCGCCACGCCGCGTCGAAGAAGCCGCTGTGCTGGCCGACCAGGCCCTCCACCAGGCCCTGGAGCTCCTCCAGGTCGCCGTCGGCCTCCAGTTGCGCCGCGATCGTGTCGATCGCCAGCCAGAAGATCATCGACTCGGGCGGCGCCGGCACGTCCGTCGCGCCGCGCTCCGCCAGCCAGACCCGGGCCAGGCCGCCCAGCTCCGCGTCGTCGAGCACCGCACGCACCGCCGGCTCCGCCTGGGGGCCGACCAGGGCCAGCGCCTGCTGGCAGTGCAGCCGGCGCAGCGGTGCGCCCTCGTCCTCGCCCCGCGCCGCCGTCAGCAGGTCGCGCGCGGCGTCCAGCGGCGCGCGCCGCGCCAGCCACTGCTCCGTCTCCGCCCGCGCCGCCACCTCGGGGTAGTGGGGCAGGCGGTCCAGCAGCGTGTCCGCGCCCTTGTCCGCCAGGTCGCCGACCGCGGGGGCGTCGAGGCCGGCCTCCAGCATGCGGGCCCTGATGCCGTACAGGCCGAGCGGGGTCAGCTTGACCAGGCCGTACCGGGAGACGTCCTCCTCGTCCATCGGAGGCGGCGGCTCCTCGTCGGTCACCTCCGCCATCAGCGCCTCGTCCACCGGCCGGTACTCGATCAGCCCGACCGGCTCCAGCAGCTGGAACTGGTCGTCCAGCCGCATCATCGCCTCGGACACCTGCTCCAGCACGTCGTCCGTGGGCTCGCCCATGTCGTCCGGCACGATCATCGAGGCCGCGAGCGCCGGCAGCGGCACGGGCTCCTCGCCCGCCCCGCCCTCGCTGATCGTCAGCAGGTACAGATTCCCGAGCACCCCGTCGAGGAACTCCGACTCCGCCTCCGGGTCCCAGTCCAGCGCGTCGAGGTCGATCTCGCCGTCCTCGCCGATGGCCTCGGAGAGGTCGTCCAGCAGCGGCGCGACGGCGTCCGCGTGGACCGCCTCCAGCGCGTCCAGCCAGATCGCGAGGACGTCCTGCGGCCCGCCGGAGGTGATGGCCGAGAGGTTCTCCCCCGCGGAGACCGTGCCGTGCCCGGCGTCGTCGTCCTGCGGATCGTGGACCTCGACCAGCCCGGTGTCCATGGCGATGCGCCACGCCTCGCTCGCGTACGCGGGTCCGTCCTCGTCGTCCGGGCCGCCCAGGCCCAGCACTTCGGCGGCCTCGGGCAGCTGCTCCTCGACGAGTTCGCCGCCCGCGCCGACCCGCGTCTGCGGCCCCGCCCAGCGGGCGAGCCGTACGGCCCTGGTCAGCAGCGGTGTGGCGAGCGCGTCCCGCGCCAGCTCCGCGTCCGAGTGCAGCCGCACCGGCGGCAGGGTGAGGCGGTCTTCGGGCATCTGGTCGTTCTCCTCGGGGCGAACAGGGTGCGGGCGGCCCCCAGCGTAGACGTATTTCACCGGGTTTCGCCGCGCCCGGCCAGCCCGCCCTGAGCGACCCGAACACCGGCCCGAGCAAGGGCCCGAAGCGGGGTCCGGGCAGCCGTCGGCGCAGCGCCGCGAACCCGGCCGGAAGTCAGCCCCCAGCCCGGCCGAAACCGTCCCCCCGCCCGGCTCGGACCCGACTGACGCCCGCCCAACGCCCGCCCCGCACCCCGCCCGGACCCATCGCGTCACCGCCCCGCGCCCGCCCAACGCCCGCCCCCGCCCGCCCCAGACCCGTCGCGGCACCGCCCCGCCCCCACCCCGCGCCCGGCCCAGACCCGGTCACGCCGCCGGTCGTGGCCCCGGCTTCCGCACCCGCCCCCGCCCGGCCCCGCCCCGCACCCGCCCCGCGCCCGGCGCAAACCCGGTCACGGTGCCGGTCGCGGGCACAGGTCACGGCACCGCCCCCGCCCGGCGCAAACCCGATCGCCACACCGGTCACAGCACCGACATCCCGCACCCGCCCCCACCTGGCCGGATTCCGCCCTCGCCTCTCAGCTCCCCTCCGCGCAGCACCGGTTCACCCGACCGCCCCTCCCCGTACACCCGTCAACCCTTGACAACTCCCCTGCACAAGCAAGAGATTGACGCGCGTAGAACCTTGCGCACCACGCGCGAACCCTCATCCCTCACACCGGAGTACCTTGATGCCTTCCTCCGTCGTACCGAGATCCGCCGCCCTCTCGGCCGTCGTCGCCGCGGCGCTCGCCGCCGGCCTGCTCGCCGCCTCCACCGCGTCGGCCGAGCCCGACGCCGGTGTCCGGATCCACGACATCCAGGGCTCGACCCGGATATCCCCCCTGGCCGGTCAGCAGGTCAGCGATGTCACGGGCATCGTGACGGGCGTGCGGACGTACGGTTCCAAGGGCTTCTGGATTCAGGACCCCCAGGCCGACGCCGACCCGGCCACCAGCGAGGGCGTCTTCGTCTTCACCAGCTCCGCCCCGACCGTCGCGGTGGGCGACTCGGTCAAGGTCTCCGGCCTGGTCGGGGAGTACATCCCCGGCGGCGTCTCCTCCGGCAACCAGTCGGTCACCCAGATCTCCAAGCCGACGGTGACCGTGGTCTCCTCGGGCAACGCGCTGCCCGCGCCCGTCGTCGTCAACGCGAAGTCCGTGCCCGGCGCGTACGCCCCCGCGGGCGACCCGGCCGCCGGCAACAGCGTCAACGCGCTCCCCCTCAACCCGCGCAAGTACGCGCTGGACTACTACGAGTCCCTCGAGGGGACCAACGTCAAGATCGGCTCGTCCCGCGTCGTCGGCGCCACCGACCCGTACTCCGAGCTCTGGGTGACGGTCAAGCCGCGCGAGAACGACAACCGCCGCGGCGGCGCGGTCTACGGCTCGTACACCGCGCAGAACACCGGCCGCCTCCAGATCCAGCAGCTGGCCCCCATCGCGCAACAGCCCTTCCCCAAGGCGAACGTCGGCGACTGGCTGACCGGGACCACCGAAGGCCCCCTGGACTTCAACCAGTTCGGCGGCTACACCCTGGTCGCCCGCACGCTCGGCACGGTCGCCGACCGGGGTCTGGAGCGCGAGAAGACCCGTGCGCAGCACCGCGGCGAGCTGGCCGTGGCCACCTACAACGTCGAGAACCTCGACCCGAGCGACCCGCAGGAGAAGTTCGACGCGCTCGCCGGGGCCGTCGTCGAGAACCTCTCCTCGCCCGACATCCTCGCCCTGGAGGAGATCCAGGACGACAACGGCGCGAAGAACGACGGCACGGTCGGCGCCGAGCAGACGCTGAAGAAGTTCACGGACGCGATCGTCGCGGCCGGCGGACCGGCGTACCAGTGGCGGACGATCGACCCCGAGAACAACAAGGACGGCGGCGAGCCCGGCGGCAACATCCGCCAGGTCTTCCTCTTCAACCCCAAGCGGGTCTCCTTCACCGACCGCGCCGGCGGCAACGCGACGACGGCGACCGGCGTCGTAGGGGAGAAGGGCAAGGCGGCCCTGACCCTGTCGCCCGGCCGGATCGACCCGGCGAACGCCGCCTGGGAGAACAGCCGCAAGCCGCTGGCCGGCGAGTTCGCCTTCCGCGGCCGCACGGTCTTCGTGATCGCCAACCACTTCGGCTCGAAGGGCGGCGACGAGGGCCTGGCCTCCCACCACCAGCCGCCGGTCCGCTCCTCCGAGGCCAAGCGGCTGCTCCAGGCGCAGTCGGTCAACGCCTTCGTCAAGGACATCCTCAAGGTCCAGCGCGGCGCCGACGTCGTGGTGCTCGGCGACATCAACGACTTCGAGTTCTCGGCGACCTCCAAGGCCCTGTCGGACGGCGGCGCGCTCTACCCGGCGATCAAGTCCCTGCCCCGCTCGGAGCGCTACTCGTACGTCTTCCAGGGCAACAGCCAGGTCCTCGACCAGATCCTGACCAGCCCGTCGATCTGCGACTTCTCGTACGACAGCGTGCACATCAACGCCGAGTTCGCGGACCAGAACAGCGACCACGACCCGCAGGTGCTGCGCTTCCGCCCGTAGGGAGTGCGCAGCCCGTCGCCGACGGGCTGCCCGCGAACAGCGGACAGCAGCTGGCGGATACGGCGTGCGGGCCGTATCCGCTGTCCGCCTACACGCCCGCGCTGAGGCTCAGCGCGGGCGTGTACCGCTGCACGCCGCCGCCGGCCACGCCGGGGAAGTCCCGGACCCTGGCCCACTGCGGGGTCGGCGAGCCCACCCCCTCGCCGGCTGCGGCGAGCGCCTCGATGTGCGCCTCCTCGCTCTCCCACTCGGCGTAGTTGAGGACGCGCACGCCGTCCCTGCCGATATGGAAGTGCGCGGAGATTCCGCCGGGGTGGGGCTGCGGGTCGGTCTCCAGCGCCTCGACGACGCCGTCCACCCAGTCCCGCTGCCGTTGGGCGTCCGGCCCCTCGAACTCGACGTCCACGATCACGACGGCGCCCGGGGTCCGCGGGTCGGCCGGCCCGTGCGCGCCGCCCATCGCGCGGCTGCGGTAGAGGTCGTACGCGAAGAGCCCGACCCGCTCGATGCCGGGGACGAGCGCGTCGATCTCGTCGTTCCTGTCCTCCCGCAGGTGCTCGAAGAAGTAGGCGTACGCCTCCTCGCTCTCCCACTGCGAGTAGTGGAGGAGCGTGTCCCCGTCCGAGCCGATGTAGACGCTGTACGAGAGCAGCCCGCTGAAGGGCCACTCCCGGCTCTGCCACACCTTCGCGACGGCGTCCACGGTCGCCCGCTGACGCTCGGGCGTGCCGACGCGCCAGGTGCTGGCCTTCACCACCCCGACGCCGGAACGGGCGAGGTCGGGGCGGGAGTCGGGGTGCGCGACGACGGTCATGGCGATGCCTCCTGGCCGGGCGCGCCCCTGCGGCGCGCCGTCGATCGCCATCCTCGAATCTCAAGTGCGCTTGAGGTCAACACCTGGTCCACAGCTGGTCCACAGCTGGTCGACGCCCGGCCGGCACCGGGCCGACTCCCGCCGGCGAGCCGTCGCGGAGGCGGGCCGCCCGCTAACCCCCCACGCCCACACTGTTGTCGGGCGCGCCGTCGCCGACCGGCGGCAGGTCGCCGCGCTCGACGGGCTGCCCGCGGTCCCTCGGCGGCGGCAGCACCGCGTCCAGCTCGCGCTCGTCCGCCGCGTGCGCGGCCTTGAAGGCCGTGCGCAGGGTGGAGCGTTCCACCGCGCGCTCCGCGGCGACCCGCACGACATGGCCGTCCTCGGCGCGGGCGTACTCGTGGCGGCCGCCGGCCGTGCGGTACCAGCCGTCGCCGTCGCGCTCGCACCGCACGGCCTGCCCTTCGGCCTGGTACACCGGGCGCTGGGCACAGTCGGCCTCGGCGATGGTCCCCCGGTCGACTTCGAGCAGGATCTGCACGCCCTTGTCGGTGATGTACACGCTCGAGAAGCCGTCCTCGCCCGAGACTCCGACGGACTGCTGGGCGAGGTGGTAGCCGTCCACCTCGGTGACGTAGACGTGCTCGATCGCGATCTGGAGGTAGCGGGCGCGCTCCTGAAGCTCGGCCGGGTCGGGCAGGGGCCCGGTGGGCGCGGCGTCGGGCGCGGCCGCCCGGGAGCTGGACGCGGACGCCTCGGCGCGGGCCTCCGGGTCGGCCTTCTCCCCACCGCACCCGGTCAGCACGAGCGGGAGCAGCAGCGCCAGCGGCAGCCCCCGGCGGACGGACCTGATCACTCGCTCGCCCTGCCTTCGGAGTTCAGCCCTCACGGACCGTCTCCCAGGCGGAGACGTCCAGTTCGGCGGAGGTCCCGATGTCCAGCCAGAAGGGGAACGTCTGCGTCTTCTCGCCCTCGACCGGCACGACCGTCAGGTACTGCCCGTGCACGGCCGGGTCCACCGACGTCACGCGGTTGTTCCACTGCAGGCCGGCCTGCACGCTCTCGCCGGGGTCGAGGGTGATCGACTTCGGAGCCTGGTCCCCGGATGTGTCGGAGAACCCCTCCCCGTGCGTGATCTTCAGCTTCAGCGGCTTGCGGCCCTCGTCCAAGGCGCCCACCTCGGGATAGCCCTTGACCGTGTACGGCCGCTGACCGCAGTTCCGGAGCGAGAGCGTCATGCCCCGGTGCCCCATCGCCGTGTTCACCTCGCCGGCGGTGACGACCGCGCCCGAGGGCGGGCACGCGGTCAGCGAGGGCGAGGGCTTGGCAGTCGCGGTCGCGGACGGGCTCAGGTCCAGCGAACCGGCCTTCACCGGCGGGGTGAAGGAGGGCGTGGCGAGCGCGCTGGGCGGGGCGGGCTCCGCCCGCACTCCCCCGCCGCCCGTGCCGCACCCGCTGAGCGCTCCGGCGGCCACGACCGCCGCGACGACGGCCGCCGCCGTTCTCGTGATGCCTATGACGCCCTTCACCGCAGACGCCCCCCGCCGTCCACGAGCACTGCCTCGCCGATGCCCGACGACGAACCCGTCTCCGGGGCCACGCTCTGTTCGGTCATGCCTCAAGTCCCTCCCCTTATAGGGCTGTCACGCCCGCACCGATCATGCCACTCCCTCATGATTTCGTAGCGATGCTTCGACGATCCCGAAGCAGATCTAAGTGGACCTTCACGGATATGCGCCCCGAAACTGCGGAGTATGACGACCTCTCACATGCTCCGCCCGCCTCGCCCCTTCGGCCGCGCCCTCTGCGCGATGATCACGCCCTTCGCCGACGACGGCGATGTGGACCTGGACGCGGCCCAGCGCCACGCCGCCGGTCTGGTGGCCGACGGCTGCGACGGGCTGGTGGTCAACGGCACCACCGGCGAGTCCCCGACGACCTCCGACGCCGAGAAGAGCGCTCTGGTGAGGGCCGTGCGCGAGGCGGTCGGGGGACGGGCGACGGTCCTGGCGGGCGTGGGCAGCGCGGACACCCGGCACACCGTGGAGCTGGCGCGGGCGGCCGAGGCGGCCGGCGCGGACGGGCTGCTGGTGGTGACGCCGTACTACAGCCGCCCGCCGCAGGCCGCCGTGGAGGCGCACTTCCTGCGCGTCGCGGACTCGGTCGGCGTGCCGCTGATGCTGTACGACATCCCCGGCCGCACCGGCACGCGCATCGAGCCGGAGACGCTGCTGCGTCTGGCCGCCCACCCCCGGATCGCGGCCGTCAAGGACTGCGCGTTCGACATGCTGGGCTCGACCAAGGTGATGGCGCGGACCTCGCTGGCGTACTACTCCGGCGCCGAGGAGACGAACCTGCCGCTGTACGCGCTGGGCGCCGCGGGCTATGTCAGCACGGTCGCCAACGTCGCGCCCCGCCCTATGCGGGCGGTGCTCGACGCATACGACGCGGGGGACGTCGCCGAGGCGGCGCGGCTCAACAAGCGCGCGTCCTGCCGCTGGTCGAGCTGATGATGGCCGCGGGCCTGCCCGGCACGGTGACCGTGAAGGCGCTGCTGGGCGGAGCGGTCCGGGAACCGCTGCAGCCCGCCGACCGCGAGGCGGTCGACGGGCTGCGTGCCGCGTGGGAGGAGCTGACTCAGTCGTAGACGTAGGTGTAGCCGAGGACCGCCGCGTGCTCGAGGACGTCCTCGAGCGGGTCGTCGATCTGGCCGGTGGAGATCAGCGCGAAATTCGGGCCGTTGTGCGAGTCGGTGTGGGTCTCGTCCGCCTGCGCGGCCCCGGTCGAGCTCAGCACCGCGGCCGCCGCCAGCGCGCCGAGCACCGCCAGCCTGGTTGTCTTCATGTCAGATCCTCGCCCTTGCGTGTCCGCCGTGCCCTGTCGATCTTCTTATCGGCCAGGGCAGGCGAAAGGTCACGGCGAGCCGGACAGGATCATCCGATCAGTTGTGGCTGTGCAGGACCTCGTTGAGACCGCCCCAGACCGCGTTGTTCGGGCGGGCCTCGACGGCGCCGGAGACCGAGTTGCGGCGGAAGAGGATGTTGCTGGCCCCGGAGAGCTCGCGGGCCTTGACGATCTGCCCGTCGGGCATGGTGACGCGGGTGCCGGCGGTGACGTACAGACCGGCCTCCACGACGCACTCGTCGCCGAGCGCGATGCCGACGCCGGCCTCGGCGCCGACCAGGCAGCGCTCGCCGATGACGATGCGGACGTTGCCGCCGCCGGAGAGGGTGCCCATCGTGGACGCGCCGCCGCCGATGTCGGAGCCGTCGCCGACGACGACGCCCGCCGAGATCCGGCCCTCGACCATGGAGGTGCCGAGGGTGCCGGCGTTGAAGTTGACGAAGCCCTCGTGCATGACGGTGGTGCCCTCGGCGAGGTGCGCGCCGAGGCGGACCCGGTCGGCGTCGGCGATGCGCACGCCCTTGGGGATCACGTAGTCCGTCATCCGCGGGAACTTGTCCACGCTGGTCACGGCCAGGTGCAGGCCCTCGGCGCGAGCGTTCAGGCGCACGGCCTCGACCTGGTCGACGGCGACGGGGCCGAGGCTCGTCCAGGCGACGTTGGCCAGGAGGCCGAAGAGGCCGTCCAGGTTCTGCCCGTGCGGCTGGACCAGCCGGTGGGAGAGCAGGTGGAGGCGGAGGTAGGCGTCGTGGGCGTCGAGCGGCTTGTCGTCGAGCGAGGCGATGACGGTGCGCACGGCGACGACCTCGACGCCGCGCCGGGCGTCGGCGCCGATGGCCTTGGCCGCGCCCGCGCCGAGCAGCTCGACGGCGCGCTCGGCGCCGAGCCGCTCGGTCCCGGCGGGACCGGGCTCGGCACGGAGCTCGGGGGCGGGGAACCAGGTGTCGAGCACGGCGCCGTCGGCGGCGAGGGTGGCGAGTCCAGCGGCGACGGCGCCGGTGGTGCGCGGAGCGGTGGTGCTGTCGGGCGAGTCAGTCATGGCTGAACGCTAACCGCCGAGCCCCCGCCGGTGCGAACCGGTCTCAGCGTCCGGTCGCCGCCCAGGCCCCCTCGGGGCCTCAGTCGATCAGGGACTTCTTCGGCCGCAGCACGCAGAACTCGTTGCCCTCGGGATCGGCGAGGACGACCCAGGTGGCGTCCGGCCCCTGCCCGACGTCGGCCCGGCTGGCCCCGAGCCCGAGGATCCGCTCGACCTCGGCGTCCTGGTCGTCGGGCGTGAGGTCGATGTGCAGCCGGTTCTTGACGGTCTTCGACTCCGGCACGGGGAGGAAGCACATGCCGGGCATCGCGTGCTCGTCCCGGCCGATGACGATCTCGTCCTCGTCCTCGAAGAGCACCTTCCAGTCCAGGACCTGGCTCCAGAAGCGGGCCTGCGCGGGCAGATCGTGGGAGTCGACGACGAGGTGGTACAGGGAAACGGCCATGCCCGCCAGTGTGCCTGGCGGGCATGGCCGTTTCGACTGACCCGGCCGAGCGGGTCGGTCAATCCTGCGGATCTCAGACCGCACAGATCACAGACCGCACAGATCTCAGACCGTGCAGATCTCAGACTTGATACGGATCAGTCAACGCGCGGATCTCAGACGTTGAAGCCCAGCGCGCGCAGCTGCTCGCGTCCGTCGTCCGTGATCTTGTCCGGGCCCCACGGCGGCATCCAGACCCAGTTGATCTTGAGCTCGTTGACGATGCCGTCGGTCGCGGCCTTCGCCTGGTCCTCGATCACGTCCGTCAGCGGGCAGGCCGCCGACGTCAGCGTCATGTCCAGGGTCGCGATGTTGGCGTCGTCGACGTGGATGCCGTAGATGAGGCCGAGGTTGACGACGTCGATGCCCAGCTCGGGGTCCACGACGTCGTACAGCGCCTCGCGGACTTCCTCCTCGGAGGCGATCGTGCTCCTGGGCGTCGTGGGCTTGGAGGAGAAGGTCTCCTCGTCCGGCCACTCCTTCTCCGCCGTGGTCTGGGGGTTCTCAGTCATGCGGTCTTCCCTTCGGACAGCGCCTTGGCCGTCGCGTCCTTCCACGCCATCCAGCTCAGCAGCGCACACTTCACGCGCGCCGGGTACTTCGAGACGCCGGCGAACGCGACCGCGTCCTCCAGCACCTCCTCCATCGCGTCGTCCGGCTCGATCTGGCCCTTGGACTGCATCAGCTCCAGGAACACGCCCTGGATCTTCTGCGCCTCGGCGAGGTCCTTGCCGACCAGAAGCTCGTTCAGCACGGACGCGGAGGCCTGGCTGATGGAGCAGCCCTGCCCCTCGTACGAGACGTCGGCGATGCGCGTGCCGTCGTACTTCACACGCAGAGTGATCTCGTCGCCGCAGGTGGGGTTGACGTGGTGCACCTCGGCGTCGCCGTCCCGCAGACCACGCCCGTGGGGGTGCTTGTAGTGGTCCAGGATGACGTCCTGGTACATCGAATCCAGCTTCACGCGTCAGTCCCTCATCCGAAGAAGTTACGGACGTGCTCCAGGCCGTCGACCAGGGCGTCGACCTCGGCCGGCGTGGAGTACAGATAGAAAGACGCTCGCGTGGTCGCAGGAATTCCGTACCGCAGGCAGACCGGCCGTGCGCAGTGGTGGCCGACCCGGACCGCGATGCCCTGCTCGTCGAGGACCTGGCCAACGTCGTGCGGGTGGATGTCGCCGAGCGTGAACGAGATCGCGGCGCCGCGGTCCTCGGCCGTGGTGGGGCCGATGATCCGCAGGTCGGGGACCTCGAGCAGCCGCTTCACCGCGTACTCGGTGAGGACGTGCTCGTGCTGGGCGATCTTGTCCATGCCGATCGAGGTGAGGTAGTCCACGGCCGCGCCGAGGCCGACGGCCTGGGCGATCGGGGGCGTGCCGGCCTCGAACTTGTGCGGCGCCGGAGCGTACGTCGACGAGTGCATCGACACGGTCTCGATCATCTCGCCGCCGCCGAGGAACGGCGGGAGGTCCTCCAGGAGCTCCTGCCGGCCCCACAGCACGCCGATGCCGGTCGGACCGCACATCTTGTGGCCGGTGAAGGCGACGAAGTCGGCGCCGAGCGCCTGCACGTCCAGCACCATGTGCGGGGCGGCCTGCGAGGCGTCGATCAGCACCAGGGCGCCGACCTCCTGGGCGCGGCGGACGATCGCCTCGACCGGGTTGATCGTGCCCATGATGTTGGAGACCAGCACGAAGGAGACGACCTTCGTCTTCTCCGTGATGACCTGCTCGATGTCGGACAGGTCGAGCCGGCCGTCGTCGGTGAGGCCGAACCACTTCAGCTTCGCGCCCGTGCGCTGCGAGAGCAGCTGCCACGGCACGATGTTGGAGTGGTGCTCCATCTCCGTGATGACGACCTCGGTCTCGCTGTCCACGCGGTAGGGCTCGTCGGCCCAGCCGAGCATGTTGGCCACGAGGTTCAACGACTCCGACGCGTTCTTGGTGAAGATCACCTCGTCGCGGCTCGGGGCGTTGATGAAGGCCGCGACCTTGTCGCGAGCGCCCTCGTACAGCGCGGTGGCCTCCTCGGCGAGCACATGGACGCCGCGGTGCACATTGGCGTTGTGCTGCTCGTAGTACTCGCTCAGCACGTCCAGCACCTGGCGCGGCGTCTGGGACGTCGCCGCGTTGTCCAGGTAGACGAGCTTCTTCCCGTCGTGGATCACGCGGTCCAGGATGGGGAAGTCCTTGCGGATCGCCTCGGTGTCGAGGAGGCCGGGGAGCCCCTGTCGGGCTTCAGTCACGCGGATGCGCCACCCTTCGTGTAGGCCTCGTAGCCCTCTGCCTCCAGCTTGTCGGCGAGCTCCGCGCCGCCGGACTCGGCGATGCGACCGTTCGCGAAGACGTGCACGAAGTCGGGCTTGATGTAGCGCAGGATGCGCGTGTAGTGGGTGATCAGCAGCGTGCCGACCTCGCCGGTCTCGCGGACGCGGTTGACGCCGTCGGAGACCTGGCGCAGCGCGTCGACGTCCAGACCGGAGTCCGTCTCGTCGAGGATCGCGATCTTCGGCTTGAGGAGCTCCAGCTGGAGGATCTCGTGGCGCTTCTTCTCGCCGCCGGAGAAGCCCTCGTTGACGTTGCGCTCGGCGAAGGCCGGGTCCATCTGGAGCTGCTCCATGGCGGACTTGACCTCCTTCACCCAGGTACGCAGCTTGGGGGCCTCGCCGCGGATCGCGGTGGCGGAGGTGCGCAGGAAGTTGGAGACCGAGACGCCGGGGACCTCGACCGGGTACTGCATGGCCAGGAACATGCCGGCGCGGGCGCGCTCGTCGACGCTCATCTCCAGGACGTCCTCGCCGTCCAGGGTCACCGTGCCGCCGGTGATCGTGTACTTGGGGTGACCCGCGATGGAGTACGCGAGGGTCGACTTGCCGGAGCCGTTGGGGCCCATGATGGCGTGGGTCTCGCCCTGCTTCACGGTCAGGTCGACGCCCTTGAGGATCTCCCGGGGGCCGTTCTCGGCCTCGACGGAGACGTGCAGGTCGCGGATTTCAAGCGTTGCCATGGGTGACTCAGGACTCCTGTGTGACGGAGACGAGCACATCGTCCCCTTCGATCTTGACGGGGTACACGGGGACGGGGCGCGTCGCGGGAAGGCCGGACGGCTTGCCGGTGCGGAGGTCGAAGCTGGAACCGTGCAGCCAGCACTCGATGGAGCAGTCCTCGACCTCGCCTTCGGACAGCGAGACGTTCGCGTGCGAGCAGATGTCGTTGATCGCGAACACCTCGCCCTCGGTGCGGACGAGGGACACGGGCGTGCCGTCGAGTTCCACCCGCCTGGGGGTGTCCTCCTCGAGCTCGCTCAGCCCGCAGGCTCGTACGAAGGCCATCAGACGGAAGCCTCCAGCTCGGCGTCGATCTTGGCGAGCAGGCGCTCCTCGACGTCCGGCAGGCCGATCTGCTGGACCAGCTCGGCGAAGAAGCCGCGGACCACCAGGCGGCGGGCCTCGTCGGCCGGGATGCCGCGGGACTGCAGGTAGAAGAGCTGCTCGTCGTCGAAGCGGCCGGTGGCGGAGGCGTGGCCGGCGCCGACGATCTCGCCGGTCTCGATCTCCAGGTTCGGCACGGAGTCGACGCGCGCGCCGTCCGTGAGGACGAGGTTGCGGTTCATCTCGTAGGTGTCCGTGCCCTCGGCCCTGGCCTCGATCAGGACGTCGCCGATCCACACCGCGTGCGCGTCCTCGCCCTGCAGCGCGCCCTTGTAGACGGCGTTGGACTTGCAGTGCGGGGTGTTGTGGTCGACCAGCAGACGGTGCTCCTGGTGCTGGCCCTCGTCGGTGAAGTAGAGGCCGAAGAGCTCGGCCTCGCCGCCGGTGCCCGCGTAGGAGACGCGCGGGTGCAGGCGGACGAGGTCGCCGCCGAAGGTGACCACGACCGACTTGAACGAGGCGTCCCGGCCGACCAGCGCGTTGTGCTGGGAGACGTGGACGGCCTTGTCGTCCCAGTCCTGGACGGAGACCACGGTGAGCTTCGCGCCGTCGCCGAGCAGGTAGTCGACGTTGGCCGCGAGGACCGCGTCGCCCGTGTGGTCGATGACCACGACGGCCTCGGCGAACGCGCCGAGCTCGATGACCTGGTGGGCGAAGGCGGTGCCGCCCTCGCCGTGCACGGCGATCCGGATGGGCTCGGCGAGCACGGCCTCCTTGGGCACGGTGACGACCGAGGCCTGCTGGAAGGAGGAGTACGCCTGCGCGGCGACGCGGTCCACCGGGGTCCCCGCCTTGCCGAGCCGGGCGTCGTCCCGGCCGACGGTCTCGACGACGACGCCCTCGGGGGCGTCGATCGCGACCTTGATGCCGTCGCCGGTCGCGACGGCGGTGCCGTCGTGCAGACCCGCCAGCCGCTCCAGCGGAGTGAAGCGCCACTCCTCCTCGCGGCCGTGGGGGACCGGGAAGTCCGCCACGTCGAAGGACGGGGGTGCGCTCATGCGCGTGGCGACGGTCGACTCGGCGGCCACCGCGATCGACCCGGCAGTGGTGGACCCCGCCGGAATGTTCTGAGCCTCAGCCATGGCTGTCGTCGTGCTCTCTCTCTGCGTAAGAAATCAGTCGCTGCTCGGGAGGGCGGGGCCTCAGCCCACCGAACCTTCCATCTGCAGCTCGATCAGCCGGTTGAGCTCCAGCGCGTACTCCATGGGGAGCTCCTTGGCGATCGGCTCGACGAAGCCGCGCACGATCATCGCCATCGCCTCGAACTCCGTCAGACCGCGGCTCATCAGGTAGAAGAGCTGGTCCTCGGAGACCTTGGAGACGGTCGCCTCGTGTCCCATGGAGACGTCGTCCTCGCGGACGTCCACGTAGGGGTAGGTGTCCGACCGGGAGATCGTGTCGACCAGCAGCGCGTCGCAGAGCACGTTGGACTTCGCGCCCGGAGCGCCCTCGCCGATCTCGATCAGACCGCGGTAGGAGGTGCGGCCGCCGCCTCGCGCCACCGACTTGGAGACGATGTTCGACGAGGTGTTCGGCGCCATGTGGACCATCTTCGCGCCGGCGTCCTGGTGCTGGCCCTCGCCCGCGAAGGCGATGGACAGGGTCTCGCCCTTGGCGTGCTCGCCCATCAGGTAGACGGCCGGGTACTTCATGGTGACCTTGGAGCCGATGTTGCCGTCGACCCACTCCATGGTCGCGCCCTCGTACGCCACGGCGCGCTTGGTGACCAGGTTGTAGACGTTGTTCGACCAGTTCTGGATCGTCGTGTAGCGGCAGCGGCCGCCCTTCTTGACGATGATCTCGACCACGGCGCTGTGCAGCGAGTCCGAGGAATAGATCGGGGCGGTGCAGCCCTCGACGTAGTGGACGTACGCGTCCTCGTCGACGATGATCAGCGTCCGCTCGAACTGGCCCATGTTCTCCGTGTTGATGCGGAAGTAGGCCTGCAGCGGGATGTCGACGTGGACGCCCTTGGGCACGTAGATGAACGACCCGCCGGACCACACGGCGGAGTTCAGCGAGGCGAACTTGTTGTCGCCGACCGGGATGACCGTGCCGAAGTACTCCTGGAAGAGCTCCGGGTGCTCCTTCAACGCGGTGTCCGTGTCGAGGAAGATGACGCCCTGCTCCTCCAGGTCCTCGCGGATCTGGTGGTAGACGACCTCGGACTCGTACTGAGCGGCGACGCCGGCGACCAGGCGCTGCTTCTCCGCCTCGGGGATGCCGAGCTTGTCGTACGTGTTCTTGATGTCCTCCGGCAGTTCCTCCCACGAAGCGGCCTGCTTCTCGGTGGAGCGCACGAAGTACTTGATGTTGTCGAAGTCGATGCCCGACAGGTCCGAGCCCCAGCTCGGCATGGGCTTCTTGTCGAACAGCCGCAGCCCCTTGAGGCGCAGCTTCAGCATCCACTCCGGCTCGTTCTTCTTCTCCGAGATGTCGCGGACGACAGCCTCGGAGAGGCCGCGCTTGGCCGCGGCGCCTGCCGCGTCGGAGTCGGCCCAGCCGAATTCGTACGTACCCAGGCCCTCGAGTTCGGGGTGGGCAGTCTCCGTGGGGAGAGTCATGCGGGGTTCCTCCCGGCCGTGCTTGCAGATGCTGATGGTGTGGTGGTCTGTGGTGCCGTGCTGCGCGGAATGAACGTCGTGCAGACGCCGTCGCCGTGGGCGATGGTGGCCAGCCTCTGCACGTGCGTTCCCAGCAGACGCGAGAAGACCTCGGTCTCCGCCTCGCACAGCTGTGGGTACCGCTCGGCGACGTGGGCGACCGGGCAGTGGTGCTGGCACAGCTGTTCGCCGACCGGCGCGTTACGCGCCGTAGCAGCGTACCCGTCGGCGCTCAGAGCCTTGGCCAGGGCTTCGGTGCGCTCCTCCGGGGCCGCGGCGTCGACCGCCTTGCGGTACGCCTCCGCCTGGGCCTCCATCCGGTCCTTGGCGAAGGCCGCGACGGCGGCCTCTCCGGCGGCGCCTCCGCCGGCGGTGCGCTCGATCCAGCGGAGCGCCTCGACGGCGAGCGCGTCGTACGACTGCTCGAAGGCGTCGCGTCCGCAGTCGGTCAGCGCGAACGCCTTGGCGGGCCGGCCGCGGGTCCGCGCGCCGTAGACGCGCTGCTCACGGGGCTCCACCACGTTCTCGGCGACCAGTGTGTCGAGGTGGCGACGCACGGCCGCGTGGGTGAGCCCGAGGCGACCGGCTAGGTCTGCGACGGTGGAGGGGCCGTGGTCCAGGATGGAGCGCGCGACGCGGTTGCGCGTGGAGCGCTCACCGGTCGCGAGTTCCTCCTGCGGAGCCTCGCCAACGTTTTTCACAACGCCATTGTTGCGTAATTCCTCTGGCAGTGACAACCGCCGTCCAAGGCGTGAGCGGTGCGCTTCATCACTAAGGGTTACCTAAGAAGAAGAGCAGGCGACAGGCGGCGGACGGGGCCCGTAAGGCGACTGCCGTACGGGCCCTGACCAGGGAATTCACCGGAAATTCAGCCGCCGGGATCGGGGCGGTGACTCGCGTTGATCGAATTCACGGGAGCCGTGCGGGAAATTCGCCGGGACCCGGAGATTCCGTTGGGCCGTTCGCGCCCCGCGCGGCGAAGCGGGGGCGTGGGGGTGCGCGGTGCGGTCGGTGCGGTCGGTGCGGTCGCCAGCCTCCAGCGCGGGTCGAGGCGTCCCCTCGGCGCTCAGGCCGAAGGCCCGGCAGGCGAAATCCGGCTCGATGCGGAGCGCACCGGCCGGGAGGCCGTGGGCTCGGGTACGAGGCGGTGCGCGCGGCGGGGGGCGTTCATGGCGTCCTCGCCCGCCTCCAGCGCGGGTCGAGGCGTGCCGCGGACCGAGACCCGGCCCGACGCGGACCGCACCGGGCCCGGCGTGCCGGAAGGTCGCGTGGGAGTGCGGCGGCAGAAGGCCTCAAGAGTCAGTTCCGGCCATTCCTGTCACTCCAACGGCGGACCCCGGCCCCCGCGCCCGAGCCGCCGGGAACGCCCGCCTAGACTTCCCGGCATGCGAAGCGAGCCCGTCGTCCAGATCCGGGGCCTGGTCAAACGGTACGGATCCAAGACGGCCGTGGACGGCCTCGACCTCGAGGTCCCCCAGGGCTCCGTGACCGCCGTCCTCGGCCCCAACGGCGCCGGCAAGACCACCACCATCGAGACCTGCGAGGGCTACCGCCGCGCCGACGCCGGCACCGTGCGGGTCCTCGGTCTCGACCCGGTCGCCGACGCCGCGCGGCTGCGCCCGCGCATCGGCGTGATGCTCCAGTCCGGCGGCGTCTACTCCGGCGCCCGCGCCGAGGAGATGCTGCGCCATATGGCGAGGCTCCACGCGCACCCGCTGGACGTCGACGCGCTGATCGAACGGCTCGGCCTCGGCGGCTGCGGCCGTACGACCTACCGGCGGCTCTCCGGCGGCCAGCAGCAGCGGCTCGCCCTCGCCATGGCCGTCGTCGGCCGCCCGGAGCTCGTCTTCCTGGACGAGCCGACGGCCGGGCTCGACCCGCAGGCCCGCCGCTCGACCTGGGAGCTCGTACGGGAGCTGCGCGCGGACGGGGTCTCGACGGTCCTCACCACCCACTTCATGGACGAGGCCGAGGAGCTCGCCGACGGCGTCGCGATCATCGACGCGGGCAAGGTCATCGCCCAGGGCAGCCCCGACGAGCTGTGCCGCGGCGGCGCGGAGAACACGCTGCGCTTCACCGGCCGCCCGGGGCTCGACCTCGGCTCGCTGCTCAAGGCGCTGCCGGACGGCACGGCCGCGGCGGAGCTGACCCCGGGGGCGTACCGGATCACCGGCCACGTCGATCCCCAGCTGCTGGCGACGGTCGCCTCCTGGTGCGCGCAGCACGGTGTGATGCCGGACGGGATCTCGGTCGAGCGCCACACCCTGGAGGACGTCTTCTTGGAGCTCACCGGCAAGGAGCTGCGCGCATGAGCGTCGGCACGTACACGCCCAAGCCCGGCGCCGCGCCGCTGGCGCGCATGATCGCGGCGCAGACCGCGTTCGAGACGAAGATGCTGCTGCGCAACGGCGAACAGCTGCTGCTCACCGTCGTCATCCCCTCGCTGCTGCTGGTGCTGTTCTCGACGGTCGACATCCTGGACACCGGCGCGGGCGAGCCGGTCGACTTCCTCGCGCCCGGCGTCCTCGCGCTCGCCGTGATGTCCACCGCGTTCACCGGGCAGGCCATCGCGACCGGCTTCGAGCGGCGGTACGGAGTCCTCAAGCGGCTCGGCGCCTCGCCGATCCCCCGCTGGGCGCTGATGACCGCCAAGACGCTGTCGGTGCTGGTCACCGAGGTCCTCCAGATCGTCCTGCTGACCGTCATCGCCTTCGCCCTCGGCTGGTCCCCGCAGGGGGACCCGTTCTCGGTGCTGCTCCTCCTCGTCCTCGGCACGGCTGCCTTCTCGGGGCTCGGCCTGCTGATGGCGGGCACGCTCAAGGCGGAGGCGACGCTGGCCGCCGCCAACCTGGTCTTCCTGCTGCTGCTGGTGGGCGGCGGGGTGATCGTGCCGCTGGACAAGTTCCCGGACGGCGTCCAGTCGCTGCTCGCGCTGCTGCCGATCTCGGCGCTCTCCGACGGACTGCGGGACGTGCTCCAGCACGGCGCCGGGACGCCCTGGGGCGACCTCGGGATCCTCGCGCTCTGGGCGGTGCTGGGACTGGGCGCCGCGGCGCGGCTGTTCCGCTGGGAGTAGGACGCCCGGGTGGGACGCGCCTGGGAGGGCGTGGGAGCAGGGATCGCGCGCCGCGCCCACCCCTCGTGAAAACTTGCACAAGCCCCCGCCTACGATAGTGCGCGTGCCAAAGCTGACCCGAGCCGAAGTCGCTCAAGCCGCGCGGAACCCGCTCGCCTTCATCGCAGACCGCTGGACTCCCACACCCCGGACTCTCCAGCGAGCCGCGCTCTCCGCCGTCGTGATGAGCGTCGTCATCATCGTCACCGGCGGCGCGGTCCGGCTGACCGGCTCCGGGCTGGGCTGCGACACCTGGCCCAAGTGCACGGACGACAGCCTCTTCGTCACCCCCGAGCAGGGTCTGCACGGACTGATCGAGTTCGGCAACCGGATGCTGACGTACGTCCTGTCGGCGGCGGTCGGCTGGGCGATCATCGCGACGCGCTCCACCAAGCCGTGGCGGCGCGGGCTGACCCGGCTGGGCTGGGTGCAGTTCTGGATCGTGGCGAGCAACGCCGTCATCGGCGGCATCACGGTGTGGGCGGGCCTCAACCCGTGGACCGTGGCCGGCCACTTCCTGGCCGCCAACGGCCTGCTGACCGTCGCCGTCGTCACCTGGCAGCGCACCCGGGAGGGCGACGGCGCGGCGCGCCCGCGCGTGCCGCGCCCGGTCCGCAAGCTGTCCTGGGCGATCGTCGGCACGTCCGTCGTGCTCATCGTCCTCGGCACCTCGGTGACCGGCTCCGGCAAGCACGCCGGCGACAAGAGCGAGGTGCCGCGCATGCCGTGGGACTGGGCGGACGCCGCGCACGTCCACGCGGCCGCCGCGTGGGTCGTGTGCGCGCTGGCGCTCGCGATGTGGCTGGTGCTGCGGGTGGTGGACGCCCCGGACGACATCCGGGCGCGCGCCCGCGACCTGCTCCTCGTGCTGCTCGCGCAGGGCGTGATCGGCTATGTGCAGTACTTCACGCAGGTGCCCGAGGCGCTGGTCAGCCTGCACATGCTGTGCTCGGCGCTGATGTGGATCGCGGTCGTGCGGCTCGCGCTGAGCCTGCGCGAGCGGCCGGAGGCGAGCGCCGGCATCCCGGCCCAGGCCGACTCGGCGCTAACGCGCGCCTGACAGGCCGTAGACCCGGCGGGCGTTGCCCGCGGCGATCATCTGGGCGACGCGCTCCGCGTCCGCCGGGGCCCACGCGCCGTCGCCGACCCATCCGCCGAGCACCCGCGCAAGGGCCTCCCGGAAGATCCGGGCGCCCACGACGTGCAGCTCGGGCAGCCCGTGGGCGCCGCTGGAGAAGAGCAGCTTCCCGAACGGCGCGAGCTCCAGGATCTCCGCGAGCACGGCCGCGGCCCGCGCCCCGGTGTGCACGAGGGCGGGGCCCAGATCGGCGTACACATGCGGGTAGATGCTCGCCAGATGCGCGGCGTGGCGGTGGTACGGATAGCCGTGCAGCAGCACCAGATCGGTGCCCAGGCCCGCGGTGGCGGCGGCGAAGCCGGTGAGCAGCATCGGGTCCTCGACGCCGACGTGCAGTTGCAGCGGCAGCCCGGAGGCGACCGCGATCCACAGCAGATGGCGCAGCAGCACGGTGTCGGTGAGCTTGCCGCCGACCTGCCGTGCGGCGAGCCAGCGGGCGGCGGCGCCGCGTACCTCTCCTGGGCCGGGCGGCTCGGGGGCGAGCGCGAGTCCGTGGCCCACGGCGGCGACCGAGGTGAAGGCGACGGCGGAGGCGGCGGCGCCGTGGACGGCCTCGGCGAGGTTGGCCAGGAAGCTCTCGACGGTGCCGGAGGTGTCGGCGACCTGCTCGGCGAGGAGTTCCAGCCGTACGATCTCGCGGGCCTCGGCCGCGCCCGCGGCGGCGATCTCGGGCGGCCCGGTCAGATCCCCGGGGAGCCCGGTGTCCACCAGATAGGTGGAGATCCCGCTGCCCCGCAGCAGCCGTCTGCCCGACTCCAGCACGCCCAGCTCCCGGCGGCGGGCGAGATAGCGGGCCGGCGGGCAGTGCGGCTCGAGGCCGAGCAGCGGCGGGCACCAGCGCCGGACGGCGAACCCGGTCTGTGTGTCGAAGAAGGTGGTGCCCGGCGCCGGCGGCCCCGTGGTCCTGCCCAGATGCGCCTCGAACGTCCCGAGTCCGAGCTCGGTGCGGAGCACTCCGTGGCAGTACTGGTCCACGAGGGCAGGGGTGTCGATCATCGGGGCTCCCAGTCGTGGACCGTGCTTCCACAGTCCTAACGGGTGACCCCGGTGCGAGGTGTTGCTCAGTCGTTGGACGGGCCGCCGATCTGGATGCCTGCCATCCGCTTCCACTCGTACGGCCCGGTGCGGACCTTCGCGGCGAACTCGCCGTCGAAGGACTCGTGCAGCGTGATCTCGGCCTTCTCGGCGGCGGCCTGGGCGACGGGGTGGCTGGGGGCGACCAGGTCGCCCCAGGTGCCGTCCTCGCCGACGAGGACGATGCGGGTGCCCCGCTGCCCTATATAGGCGAGCTGGCCCTCGGCCCCGCCGTGCTTCTTCGCGAACGCGCCGATCTGCTTGGCGAGCTTCGCCGCCGTCCGCTCTGCGTGCTTGGTGTCTGCCATGCGGCGATGCTACTTGCGGGTAGAGCGTCCTGGCGACGCGGGCTCCACGTGGCGTCGGCCACTGGGCGCCGCCCCGGACCGTGGTTGCGGCCGGGGTGGGTCGCCGGGGTCCTAGCGCAGGAAGGGGTCCACCGCGACGGCCACGAAGAGCAGCGAGACATAGGTGATGGACCAGTGGAAGAGCCGCATCTCCTTGAGCTTGCCGCCCGTCTCGCCGGCCTTGGCGCGGGTCTGCAGGGCGTGCGCCTCCCACAGCCACCAGCCGCCCGTCGCCAGCGCCACCGTCGTATAGAACCAGCCGGTGTAGCCCAGCGGCGTCAGCAGCAGGGAGACCGCGACCATCACCCAGCTGTAGAGGACGATCTGGCGCGCGACGACGCGGTTGGAGGCGACCACGGGCAGCATGGGCACGCCCACGCGCGCGTAGTCCTCCTTCACCTTCATCGACAGCGGCCAGTAGTGCGGCGGCGTCCAGAAGAAGATGACGAGGAAGAGGACGACCGCGGCCCACGACATCGAGTTCGTGACCGCCGACCAGCCGATGAGCACCGGCATGCAGCCCGCGATGCCGCCCCACACGATGTTCTGCGCGGTACGGCGCTTGAGGAGCATCGTGTAGACGACGACGTAGAAGAGCAGGGCTCCGAGCGCGAGGGCGGCCGACAGCCAGTTGACGAGAAGTCCGAACCAGAGGGTGGAGACCACGGCCAGGGCCAGTCCGAAGACCAGGCCCTCGCGCGGCGACACCATTCCGGTGACCAGCGGACGCTGGGACGTACGGTCCATCAGGGCGTCGATGTCCCGGTCGATGTACATATTGAGCGCGTTCGCGCCGCCGGCGGAGAGGTAGCCGCCGATGCAGGTCGTGAGGACCAGCCAGAGGTCGGGGACTCCCTGCGCGGCCAGGAACATCACCGGAACGGTGGTGATCAGCAGCAGCTCGATGATCCGCGGCTTCGTCAGCGCCACGAATGCCTTGACGCGGGCCCCGAACGGCCGATGGCCCCCCGGGCTGGGAGTCAAGACGACCCCTGCGGGTCGGGACTCGACGGCCGTCACGCACACCCCTGACAGAGAAATCCCAGCAAGCTCCGGGAGTGAAGCCCCGGTAAAGACTTGCGCGTACCACGCCACTCTAGACGCTGCCCAGACACCGATCTTCGCGGGGGTGGGCTCGTGTTGAGCGGTGGGACCGGGGCACTCGTATACATCGCCAGCAGGATCGCCGAGAGGCGAAGACGGCCCGACCCCGGCAGTGTAGGAAATGCACTCGAAAAGATGCGCGTTCTTCCAGGGGTAGGCTCACAAGCGCCCGGTGCGCCCACAGTCACCGGGATTTCGACATGTGGAGAGGAGCCCTGACTCAGGGTGAGCACCAAGCCGACCACCACAGACCTCGAGTGGACCGAATTGGACCAGCGGGCAGTCGACACCGCCCGCGTCCTGGCAATGGATTCTGTACAGAAGGTCGGCAACGGCCATCCGGGTACGGCCATGAGCCTGGCCCCCGCTGCCTATGTGCTGTTCCAGAAGCTCATGCGGCACGACCCCGCCGACGCGGACTGGACCGGTCGCGACCGGTTCGTGCTCTCCGCGGGCCACTCGTCTCTGACCCTCTACATCCAGCTCTACCTGGCCGGCTACGGCCTGGAGCTCGACGACCTGAAGTCGTTCAGGACCTGGGGCTCCAAGACCCCCGGCCACCCGGAGTACGGGCACACCACCGGCGTCGAGACGACGACCGGCCCGCTCGGCCAGGGCGTCGCCAACGCGGTGGGCATGGCCATGGCCGCCCGCTACGAGCGCGGTCTGTTCGACCCGGACGCGGCCCCCGGCACGTCCCCGTTCGACCACACGGTCTGGGCGATCGCCGGCGACGGCTGCCTCCAGGAGGGCATCTCCGCCGAGGCGTCCTCGCTGGCCGGCCACCAGAAGCTGGGCAACCTGGTCCTGCTGTGGGACGACAACCACATCTCGATCGAGGGCGACACGGAGACGGCCGTCTCCGAGGACACCCTCAAGCGTTACGAGGCGTACGGCTGGCACGTCCAGCGCGTCGAGCAGCAGCCGAACGGCGACCTCGACCCGGCGGGCCTGTTCCAGGCCCTGAAGGCGGCGCAGGCCGAGACCGAGCGCCCCTCCTTCATCGCGGCCCGCTCGATCATCGCCTGGCCCGCCCCGCACGCGCAGAACACCGAGGCCGCGCACGGCTCGGCGCTGGGCGACGAGGAGGTCGCGGCCACCAAGCGCGTCATGGGCTTCGACCCGGAGCAGTCCTTCGAGGTCTCCGAGCAGGTCATCGCGCACACCCGCGAGGCGCTCGACCGCGGCCGCGAGGCGCGCGGCGAGTGGGAGAAGACCTTCGCCGCGTGGCGCACCGCCAACCCGGAGCGCGCCGCGGAGTTCGACCGGATCCGCGCGGGCGAGCTGCCCGAGGGCTGGGAGGCCAAGCTCCCGGAGTTCGAGACCGGCAAGGGCGTCGCCACCCGCGCCGCCTCCGGCAAGGTCCTCCAGGCGCTCGGCGCGGTCATCCCCGAGCTGTGGGGCGGCTCCGCCGACCTGGCCGGCTCGAACAACACGACGATCGACAAGACGTCGTCGTTCCTGCCGAAGGGCAACCCGCTGCCGGAGGCCGACCCGTACGGCCGCACGATCCACTACGGCATCCGCGAGCACGCCATGGCCGCGACCATGAACGGCATCGCGCTGCACGGCAACACCCGTATCTACGGCGGCACCTTCCTGGTGTTCTCGGACTACATGCGCAACGCGGTCCGGCTCTCCGCGCTGATGCACCTGCCGGTGACGTACGTCTGGACGCACGACTCGATCGGCCTCGGCGAGGACGGCCCGACCCACCAGCCGGTGGAGCACCTGGCCGCCCTGCGCGCGATCCCGGGTCTGAACATCGTCCGTCCCGCGGACGCGAACGAGACCGCCGTCGCCTGGCGCGAGATCCTCAAGCGCTACACGAAGAAGTTCGGCGTGGGCGCGCCGCACGGTCTGGCGCTGACCCGTCAGGGCGTGCCGACGTACGAGCGCAACGAGGACGCGGCGAAGGGCGGTTACGTCCTGTTCGAGGCCGAGGGGGCCGACGGGCAGAGCGCCGAGCCCGAGGTCGTGCTGATCGGCACCGGCTCCGAGGTGCAGCTCGCCGTCGGCGCGCGCGAGCAGCTCCAGGCCGCCGGCATCCCGGCGCGGGTCGTCTCGATGCCGTCCGTCGAGTGGTTCGAGGAGCAGGACCAGGCGTACAAGGACAGCGTCCTGCCGCCGTCGCTCAAGGCGCGGGTCGCGGTCGAGGCCGGCATCGGTCTGACCTGGCACCGCTACGTCGGCGACGCCGGGCGCATCGTCTCGCTGGAGCACTTCGGCGCTTCCGCGGACGCCAAGGTGCTCTTCCGCGAGTTCGGCTTCACCGCCGACGCGGTCGCCGCCGCCGCCCGGGAATCGATGGAAGCCGCCGCGCGCTGACGCCGGTATACGACAAGTAGGAGATGCAACTCTCATGACAGACGCACTCAAGCGCCTCTCCGACGAAGGCGTCGCGATCTGGCTGGACGACCTGTCGCGCAAGCGGATCACGTCCGGCAACCTCGCCGAGCTGATCGACCAGCAGCACGTCGTGGGCGTCACCACGAACCCGTCGATCTTCCAGAAGGCGATCAGCAGCGGCGACGGCTACGAGCAGCAGCTCGCCGACCTCGCCGCCCGCAAGGTCACCGTCGAAGAGGCGATCCGCATGATCACGACGGCGGACGTCCGCGACGCCGCCGACATCCTGCGCCCGGTCTTCGACGCGACGCAGGGCCAGGACGGCCGGGTCTCCATCGAGGTGGACCCGCGCCTGGCGCACAACACCCGGGCGACGGTCGCCGAGGCCCGCCAGCTGGCCTGGCTGGTCGACCGCCCCAACACCCTGATCAAGATCCCGGCGACCAAGGCCGGCCTGCCGGCGATCACCGAGACGATCGGCCGGGGCATCAGCGTCAACGTCACGCTGATCTTCTCGCTGGAGCGCTACCGCGAGGTCATGGACGCGTACATCGCGGGTCTGGAGCAGGCGAAGGCCGCGGGCCTGGACCTGTCCAAGATCCACTCGGTGGCGTCCTTCTTCGTGTCCCGCGTGGACACCGAGATCGACAAGCGGCTGGACGCGCTGGGCACGCCGGAGGCCAAGGCCGCCCGCGGCAAGGCCGGGCTCGCCAACGCGCGTCTGGCGTACGAGGCGTACGAGGAGGTCTTCTCCTCCGACCGCTGGAGTGCGCTCGACAAGGCGCAGGCCAACAAGCAGCGTCCGCTGTGGGCGTCGACCGGCGTCAAGGACCCCGCGTACAAGGACACCCTGTACGTCGACGACCTGGTCGCGCCCGGCACGGTGAACACCATGCCGGAGGCCACCCTCGAGGCGACCGCCGACCACGGCCAGATCACCGGCGACACCGTGCGCAGCACGTACGAGCAGTCCCGTGCGGACCTCGACGCCGTGGAGAAGCTCGGCATCTCCTACGACGACGTGGTGCAGCTGCTCGAGGACGAGGGCGTCGACAAGTTCGAGGCGTCCTGGAACGACCTGCTCAAGTCGACCGAGGACGTACTCCAGCGTCTCGCTCCTTCGGAGGGCTGAACTCTTGTCAAGCAGCAATCCGCTGCGTGACCCCGCAGACCGACGGCTCCCGCGTATCGCGGGGCCGTCGGGCCTGGTCATTTTCGGTGTCACGGGCGATTTGTCACGTAAAAAGCTGATGCCTGCTGTGTACGACCTGGCCAATCGCGGCCTGCTGCCGCCGGGCTTCTCGCTGATCGGCTTCGCCCGCCGCGAGTGGAAGGACGAGGACTTCGCACAGGAGGTCCACGACGCCGTCAAGGAGCACGCCCGCACCCCCTTCCGCGAGGAGGTCTGGCAGCAGCTCATCCAGGGGATGCGCTTCGTCCAGGGCGACTTCGACGACGACGACGCCTTCGAGCAGCTGAAGAGCACCATCGCCGAGCTGGACAAGGCGCAGGGCACCGGCGGCAACTTCGCGTTCTACCTCTCCGTGCCGCCGAAGTTCTTCCCCAAGGTCGTCCAGCAGCTGCGCAAGCACGGCCTGGCCGACCAGAAGCAGGGCTGGCGGCGCGCGGTCATCGAGAAGCCGTTCGGCCACGACCTGGTCTCCGCGATGGAGCTCAACCAGGTGGTGCACGAGGTCTTCCCGGCGAACGAGGTCTTCCGGATCGACCACTACCTCGGCAAGGAGACCGTCCAGAACATCCTGGCGCTCCGCTTCGCCAACACGCTCTTCGAGCCGATCTGGAACAGGTCGTACGTCGACCACGTCCAGATCACCATGGCCGAGGACATCGGCATCGGCGGCCGCGCCGGCTACTACGACGGCATCGGCGCCGCCCGCGACGTCATCCAGAACCACCTGCTCCAGCTGCTCGCGCTGACCGCGATGGAGGAGCCCGCCTCCTTCGACGCGGACGCGCTCGCGGCCGAGAAGACCAAGGTGCTGGGCGCGGTGAAGCTCCCCAAGGAGCTGGGCAGCAGCACGGTGCGCGCGCAGTACACGGCGGGCTGGCAGGGCGGCGAGAAGGCCGTCGGCTACCTCCAGGAGGACGGCACCGACCCCGAGTCGACGACCGACACCTACGCCGCGATCAAGCTGGAGATCGACAACCGGCGCTGGGCCGGCGTCCCGTTCTACCTCCGTACGGGCAAGCGCCTCGGCCGCCGCGTCACCGAGATCGCGGTCGTCTTCCAGCGCGCCCCGCACTCCCCCTTCGACCACACGGCCACCGAGGAGCTGGGCCAGAACGCCCTGGTCATCCGCGTCCAGCCGGACGAGGGCGTGACCATGCGGTTCGGCTCGAAGGTGCCCGGGACCTCCATGGAGGTACGGGACGTGTCGATGGACTTCGCGTACGGCGAGTCCTTCACGGAGTCCAGCCCCGAGGCGTACGAACGCCTCATCCTCGACGTCCTGCTCGGCGACTCCAACCTCTTCCCGAGGCTGGAGGAGGTCGAGCTCTCCTGGAAGATCCTCGACCCGATCGAGCAGTTCTGGGACAAGCAGGGCAAGCCCGCGCAGTACCAGGCCGGGACCTGGGGGCCGGTCGAGGCGGACGAAATGCTCGCACGAGACGGACGGAGCTGGCGTCGGCCATGAAGATCGACCTTACGGACACGACTGCCAGCAAGATCAACAAGGCGCTGGTCCAGGGGCGGCGCGCGATCGGCACGCCTGCCGTGGGCATGGTGCTCACCCTCGTCATCGTCACCGACGAGGAGAACGCCTACGACGCGCTCAAGGCGGCCAACGAGGCCTCCCGCGAGCACCCCTCGCGCACCCTGGTCGTCATCAAGCGGGTCTCGCGCTCGCCCCGCGACCGGGCCAAGGCGCGGCTCGACGCCGAGGTGCGGGTCGGCGCGGACGCGGGCACCGGCGAGACGGTCGTGCTGCGGCTGTACGGCGAGGTCGTCAACCACGCCCAGTCCGTGGTGCTGCCGCTGCTGCTGCCCGACGCGCCCGTAGTCGCCTGGTGGCCGGTGAACGCGCCGACCGACCCGACGAACGACCCGCTGGGCTCGCTGGCGCAGCGCCGGGTGACCGACACCTACGCCGCCGAGCAGCCGGTGCACGAGCTGACCGCGCGCGCGGAGGCGTACACCCCCGGGGACACGGATCTGTCCTGGACCCGGATCACGCCGTGGCGCTCGATGCTCGCCGCCGCCCTGGACCAGGTGGACTGCGAGGTCACCGCGGTCGAGGTGGAGGGCGAGGAGTTCAACCCGAGCTGCGAGCTGCTCGCCATGTGGCTCGCGGACCGGCTGAAGGTGCCGGTGAAGCGCTCGCTGTCGACCGGCCCTGGTCTGACCGCCGTACGGCTGGAGACGAGCAGCGGCCCGGTCGTGCTGGACCGGGCGGACGGGTCGCTGGCGACGCTGTCCATCCACGGGCAGCCGGACCGGGCGGTGGCGCTCAAGCGGCGTGAGACGGCCGAGCTGATCGCGGAGGAGCTGCGCCGGCTGGACCCGGACGACACCTACGCGTCGGCGCTGCGCTTCGGCGTGGACCGGCTGGCGGACGGCCCCGGCTCGGCTTCCAGCTCGGGCTCCGGCTCGGGCTCTGGTTCCGGCTCGGGCTCTGGTTCCGGCTCGGGCTCTCGCTCTGGCTCTGGCTCGGCCGGCTCCGAGGACTCCCCGTCCGAGGCGCCCGAGCCCGCGTCGGAGCTGTCCGGCGGGTCGCAGAGCAAGGCCCCGGCGAAGAAGGCCGCGCCGGCCAAGAAGGCGGCCGCGAAGTGAGTGCACCGCAACTCGTCGTCCACCGCGACAAGGAGCTGATGGCGCAGGCCGCCGCGGCCCGGCTGATCACCAGGATCGTCGACGCCCAGAGCGCCCGCGGCTCGGCTTCGGTGGTCCTGACGGGCGGCCGGAACGGCAACGCGCTGCTCGCCGCCCTCGGGACCTCCCCGGCCCGGGACGCGATCGACTGGCACCGGCTGGATCTGTGGTGGGGCGACGAGCGGTTCCTCCCGGAGGGCGACCCGGAGCGCAATGTCACGCAGGCCCGCGCGGCCCTGCTGGACAGCGTTCCGGTGGACCCGGCCCGGGTGCACGCCATGCCGGCGTCGGACGGCGAGCACGGCAACGACGCGGAGGCGGCGGCCGCCGCGTACGCCGCCGAGCTCGCCGCCGCCGCCGGGCCCGAGGACCACGGTCCCGTGCCGACGTTCGACGTCCTGATGCTGGGCGTCGGCCCGGACACGCATGTGGCCTCGCTCTTCCCGGAGCTGCCGGCGGTCCGCGAGCGCGAGCTCACGGTCGTCGGCGTCCACGGCGCGCCGAAGCCGCCGCCGACCCGCGTCACTCTCACGCTCCCGGCGATCCGGGCGGCCCGAGAGGTATGGCTGCTGGCGGCGGGCGAGGACAAGGCGGCGGCGACGAAGATCGCGCTCTCGGGCGCGGGAGAGATCCAGGCCCCAGCGGCGGGAGCGTACGGCCGCAGCCGCACACTCTGGCTCCTGGACGCCGCGGCGGCCTCCCAACTCCCCCGCGAGCTCTACCCCCCGGCCTCGGCCTGACCCTCTCCGGCTCCCGGCCCGAGACCTCCCCACGGGAGCCCTCGCGCCGGGAGCCGGAGTTTTTTCATGAGCGGGGCCCCGCCGACCACTCAAGCCCCGCCGGCGTTTGAGGCGCGGGGGTCACATCCAGCCCCGCCGGCGATTGAGGCGCAGGGCCCCACACTCAGCCCCGCCGGCGATTGAGGCGCAGGGCCCCACACTCAGCCCCGCCGGCGATTGAGGCGCGGGGGTCTGGGGGCAGCGCCCCCAGCTACGCGCCCTCGCGCACCAGGAACGGCTCCAAGAGCCCAGGAACCGCCTCCGCCGCGAACCCCACCCCCTCCGACTCCGCCGCGTCGTACACGTCATACGCCCCCGCCCCCGCCGCCGTCGTCGCCGTCAGCGTGATCAGGCCCGAACGCCGCTGGAAGTAGGACTGCTTGACCGCCCACCCGACGACCCCGCCGCGCTGCAGCGCCACCGTCGCGCGCCGGACCGTGCCCGAGCGGGCGACCAGGTAGTCGCCGCTGATGCCGTGCCCCAGAGCGCGGTACGCGTCCAGCGCGAGCAGCACCGCCGCCGGCAGCCCCACCACAGCGCAGCCCGCCGCGACGTACAGCAGTACGGGGGCGAGCCACGCGCCCAGCGCGGCGAGCACCGCCACCGGGACCATCGCGGTCGCCAGCGCCCACCGCAGCCGGCGGGTGCGCGCCGCCCGCGGGTGCGCGGTCAGCTTCGCCGCGCTCGTCGGGGCCACGGGCTCCCGCAGCACCCGCGCCGCCACCTCGTCCGCCACGGCCCGCGGCGCCGCGGGCAGCAGCACCTTCAGGTCGGCGTGCTGGTCCTGTTTCTCGTCGACGAGGCCGGTGGCGACCGCGTCCACCCGGGCCGCGCCGAGCAGTCGTACGCCCAGCGGCTCCACGAGCTCCACACCGCGCAGCCGGCGCTCCTCTATGGAGATGGAGCGCGCGGTGAGCAGGCCCCGCCGCACCCGCAGCGTCCCGCCGTTCTCCCGCTCCAGGCGGTAGTTCCACCACATCTCGACCCACAGGCCGAGCGCGCCGACGACGCCCGCCACCCCGGCGGCGACGACGAGGACGACGATCATCAAGGGGACGGGGGTGTCCTGGAAGCGGTCCCCCACCCAGTCGATGACCTCGCCCCGCGCCCCGAACCACTCGCTGACCTGCATCACACCGCCGACCGCCGCGCCGGCGAGCAGCGGGGCGACGAAGGAGGCCGGGGCGTACCGGATCCAGGACGGGTCCAGCGCGGCCAGAACGCCGTCGTGGTGGACGCCCTCGGGCACGGTCGCCGTTCGGGCCAGCAGTTCGGTGCGCAGCCGTTCGCCCTCCGCCCTGCCGACCGCGTCGAGCTCCAGCGTGGACTCGCCGCCCGCGGTGTGCTCGCCGGTGCCGATCCGTACTTTGACGAGGCCCAGGACGCGCAGGACCGGGTTGGCGCTCAGATCGACGCTGCGGATGCGCTCGCGGGCCAGCGAACGGCGTTTGACCAGCAGCAGCCCGGTGTGGAGCTCCGCCCGCTCGGGTCCGACGCGGTAGCGGGTCCTGCGCCAGCGGACGTAGTCGCCGCCGGTGGCCGCCGCGATCAGCAGGGCCGCCCCGGCCAGCACCCAGCCGAACGCCTGCCACAGCGGCCTGTCTCCCGCCAGGCCCACCAGGACGGGCAGCCCCGCGCCCGCGGCCACGCCCGCCATGACGAGGGCGGTGACCAGGACCGTACGCCGGTCGAGCCGTCGCCACTCCTGCACGACGAAGGCGGCGCCGTCGGCGACTTCGCCGTCGACGGCGGGCTCGACGCCGCCGAGGCCGAGGCCGCGACCGGCGCCCGGGGACTCCTCCCCCGCCCGACCGTTCGCGTCCTCGTCCAGGGCGCTCATGTCGCGTCCCCGGGCGTCGCCTGCGTGATCCGCGTCAGCTGCTCGGCGAGCTCCGCCGCGAGCGCGTGGTCGAGCCCCTCGATCTTGATCGCGCCCTTGGAGGACGCGGTCGTGACGATGACCGTGGCCAGCCGGAACGCCTGCTCCAGCGGCCCCCGCTGGGTGTCCACCGTCTGGATCCGGGACATCGGCGCGATCCGCCACTCCTGCCAGAGCGCCCCGGTGCGGACGTACACCGCCTCGTCGGTGACCTCCCACCGGTGCACCCGGAACCACCAGGCGGGGAAGAACGCGGTCGCCGCCAGTCCGAGCCCCGCCAGCACCGCGGCGGGGATCAGCAGCCCCGTCCGCGCGGGCTCGACGAACACGCCCAGCACCGCCAGCACGGCCACGGGGACCGCGGTGGTCAGCAGCAGCTGCACACGCCACCAGCCGACCGCCCGCTGGTCGAGCGTGTTGTTCGGCGGCCTCAGCCGGACGACGACACGCTCCCCGGCCTCCGCGCTCTCCCCCGCCACGGGCTCAGCGCCCGCGCAGCGCGCGGTACTTGGCCGTGAGAGCGGACGTCGAGCTGTCCAGCTCGCCGCCGCCGCGCCCCTCGGTCAGCACCGGCTCGATCTTCTTCGCGAGGACCTTGCCGAGCTCGACGCCCCACTGGTCGAAGGAGTCGATGTTCCAGATCGCGCCCTGTACGAACACCTTGTGCTCGTACAGCGCGATCAACTGGCCCAGCACCGACGGCGTGAGCTCCTTCGCGAGGATCGTCGTCGTCGGGTGGCTGCCCTTGAACGTCTTGTGCGCGAGAAGCTCCTGCGGCACTCCCTCGGCCCGCACCTCCTCGGGCGTCTTGCCGAAGGCGAGCGCCTGCGTCTGCGCGAAGAAGTTGGCCATCAGCAGATCGTGCTGGGCGACCAGGCCGGGCGACAGGTCCTCGACCGGCTGGGCGAAGCCGATGAAGTCCGCCGGGATGAGCTTGGTGCCCTGGTGGATCAACTGGTAGTACGCGTGCTGCCCGTTGGTGCCGGGCGTGCCCCAGACGACGGGCCCGGTCTGCCAGTCCACCGGCTTGCCGTCGCGGTCCACGGACTTGCCGTTGGACTCCATGTCGAGCTGCTGGAGGTAGGCGGTGAACTTGCTCAGGTAATGGGAGTACGGCAGCACCGCGTGCGTCTGCGCGTCGAAGAACCCGCCGTACCAGACCCCCAGCATGCCCAGCAGCATCGGCGCGTTGGCCTCGGCGGGGGCCGTCCTGAAGTGCTCGTCGACCAGGTGGAAGCCGTCGAGCAGCTCGCGGAAGCGGTCCGGGCCGATCGCGATCATCAGGGAGAGCCCGATGGCGGAGTCGAAGGAGTACCGCCCGCCGACCCAGTCCCAGAACTCGAACATGTTCGCCGTGTCGATGCCGAAGTCGGCGACCTTCTCGCCGTTCGTCGACAGCGCCACGAAGTGCTTGGCCACGGCCTCCTGGCCGGCGCCGAGCCCGGTGAGCAGCCAGTCGCGGGCGGAGGTGGCGTTGGTGATGGTCTCGATGGTGGTGAACGTCTTGGAGGCGATGACGAAGAGCGTCTCGGCCGGGTCCAGGTCCCGGACGGCCTCGTGCAGGTCGGCCCCGTCGACGTTCGACACGAAACGGAACGTCAGCTCGCGTGCGGTGTAGGCGCGCAGCGCCTCGTAGGCCATCGCCGGGCCCAGGTCGGAGCCGCCGATGCCGATGTTCACGACGTTCTTGATGCGCTTGCCGGTGTGGCCGGTCCACTCGCCGGACCTGACGCGGTCGGAGAAGGAGCGCATCTTGTCGAGCACCGCGTGCACTGCGGGCACCACGTTCTCGCCGTCGACCTCGACGACGGCGTCCCCGGGGGCGCGCAGCGCCGTGTGGAGCACGGCGCGGTCCTCGGTGGTGTTGATCTTCTCGCCGCGGAACATCGCGTCCCGCAGCCCGGCGACGTCGGCGGCCGCGACCAGCTCGCGCAGCAGCGCCAGGCTCTCGTCGGTCACCAGGTGCTTGGAGTAGTCGAGGTACAGATCGCCGACCTGGAGGGTGTACCGGTCGCCGCGCGCCGGATCGGCTGCGAACAGCTCCCGCAGACGCGGCTCTCCGAGCTGCTCGCGATGCTTGCCGAGAGCGATCCATTCGGGCGTCTGGTTGAGCCTGGCACGGCCTTCTGCGTTCATCTCGGACATCAGCCCACTTCTTCTCGTACCTGCCTGCATGCCCCGCTGCAGGTCCAAACTTAATTGATCAGACCGGTCAGCGACGCGACTGCGGGGACGAAGAGCGCGGCCGCCACGAGCGCGGGCGCGTTCGGACCCCAGCCGGCCGCCGCCGCTCCGCCCAGCAGCGCGCCGAGCGGGGCGCCGCCGATCGCGAGCGTCCGGAAGGCCGCGCTGATGCGGCCCAGCATGGCCTCGGGGCTGCGCTGCTGGATCAGCGTCGTCTGGTTGACGTTCCACACCATGCCCATGACGGCGAACACCGCCAGGGCGGCGACGGCCGCCCACAGCTCGCGCACCGACCCCAGCGCGACCAGACATCCCGTCTGCACCAGCCCGGCCGCGAACACGCTGCGTATGCGTCCTAGGCGCTCGGAGAGCCTGCGGGCGACCAGTCCGCCCACCACGCTGCCCGCGCCGAACGCCGTGATCACCGCCGCGTACCCGCTGTTCCCGGCGGAGAGCCAGACCGTGACGTGCACGACGAGGGTGGCGATCAGCGCGCCCATGCCGACGTTGCTGAGCGTGGTGGCGAGGCACAGTCCGCGCAGCGACCGGTCGCCCCACAGATGCCGCAGCCCTTCGGCGATCTCCCCGCGCAGGGTGCTGCCCGCGGGTCTGGGGGCCTTGTGCGGAGCCCTCGCCCGCAGGGAGGCGATCAGGGCGGCCGCCAGGAGGTAGGTGACCGCGTCGACCGCGTACGGCACGGCCTCGCCCGCCATGAGCAGCACCGGGACCAGCGGCGCGGCGACGAAGCCGCCCACGATCTGCTGTGCGGTCATCAGCCGGGCGTTCGCGCCGCTCAGCGCCTGAGTGTCGACCAGCGAGGGCAGCAGGGCCGTGGCCGCGTTGTCGAAGAGCGTCTGGAGCGTGGTGAGCACGAAGGCGAGGGCGAGCAGCAGGGCTATGGAGCTCTGGTCCAGCCAGAGCGCCGCCGCGAAGCCGGCCATCAGCGCGCCGCGCACCAGATCCACCGCCCACATGGCCCGCCGCTGGTCCACCCGGTCGGCGATCGCGCCGCCGAGCAGTCCGAACAGCAGCCACGGCAGATAGCCGCACGCCGTCACCGAGGCGATGAGCAGGGGGTCGTCGGTCAGCGAGGCGGCGAGCAGCGGCATCGCGGCGATCCGGAGCGAGTCGCCGAGCTTCGATACGACGGCGGCGGTCCACAGCCGCCCGAATCCCCCGCGCCACGCGGGCGTTCGCACAGCCACCGCTTCCGTCGCCGTCATAGGCCCCTCCGACTCTCCGGCTCTGTCGATTCAGAACTGATTCAGCACTGATTCGAAAACCGTAGAGGGCGCCACTGACAGTCGAAGAAAAAAGTCCGGCTGGGCGCCTTCAGGCGTCCGGCCGGACCACGACTTCTAGATTTCGCCGCGCAGTTTGGCGAGCGCCTCGGCGAGGATTGCCTCGCCGTCCGCGTCGCTGCGCCGCTCTCGTACATACGCGAGATGCGTCTTGTACGGCTCGGTGCGCGGCGGGTCCGGCGGACTGTCCCGGTCCTGTCCGGCGGGGAACCCGCAGCGCGGGCAGTCCCACGTGTCCGGGACCTGTGCGTCACTGGCGAAGCTGGGCTGTGTCTCGTGCCCGTTGGAGCACCAGAAGGAGATGCGCAGGCGCGGCGCGGACTCGCCCCGCTCAGCCTCGCCCATCGGCCCCGCTCCGACCCGGCTTCCCCGGATCGCGTTGCCACTTGCCACGGTCGTAACTCCCTGCGTGATGGTGCTGCACAGCGTCTCACAGCGGCTGCGCCGCGGTACCCCAGTCTACGTAAGGCCCAACGCTCGTCCAGTGATTGGAGTTACACCCCACCCCGGGACGCGGAAGGGACAGGTCAGCTGTCCAGCTTCATCAGCAGACCAAGTACGACAATGCACGCGAACCACAGCAGACCGATAACTACGGTGATGCGGTCGAGGTTGCGCTCGGCTACCGAGGAACCGCCCACCGAGGACTGCATACCGCCGCCGAACATGTCGGAGAGACCGCCGCCCTTCCCCTTGTGCATCAGCACCAGGAGCATCAGCAGCAGGCTGAAGACGATCAGGGCAATCGAGAACCCGACAATCACGGTTGAACCCTACTTTCCGGAATTCCCAAGGACTGAAATGGAGAACGGGGGCCGGGCGGCACTTTCCCACCTGCCTACTCGGCCCCCGCAAGGGTACGACGGATCCGCGCTACCGCATACTCACTGGTCGCGGAACCGGACGATCTTGACGAACTCGTCCACGTCCAGCGCCGCACCGCCCACCAGGGCTCCGTCGACGTCCGGCTGCGCCATGATCGCGGCGACGTTCCCGGACTTCACCGAGCCGCCGTACTGGATGCGGACCTTGTCGGCCAGCTCCTGGGAGTACAGCTCGGCCAGGCGTCCGCGGATCGCGCCGCAGACCTCCTGCGCGTCCTCGGGGGTGGCGACCTCGCCGGTGCCGATGGCCCAGACCGGCTCGTAGGCGATCACGATGGACTCGGCCTGCTCGGCCGGGACGTCCTTGAGGCCGCCGTCGAGCTGGCTCAGCGTGTGCGGGACCTGCTGGCCGGCCTTGCGGACGTCCAGGCCCTCGCCGACGCAGAGGATCGGGGTCAGGTCGTGCCGGAAGGCGGCCTTCACCTTGGCGTTGCAGAGCTCGTCCGTCTCGGCGTGGTACTGACGGCGCTCGGAGTGGCCCACGGCGACGTAGGAGCACTTGAGCTTCGACAGCATCGCGCCCGAGACCTCGCCGGTGTAGGCGCCGGAGTCGTGCGCCGAGAGGTCCTGGGCGCCGTACTTGATCTTGAGCTTGTCGCCGTCGACCAGGGTCTGCACGGACCGCAGGTCGATGAAGGGCGTCAGCACGGCGACCTCGACGGCGTCGAAGTCCTTGTCCGTGAAGGCGAAGGCGAGCTTCTGGACGTGGGCGATGGCCTCGAGGTGGTTGAGGTTCATCTTCCAGTTGCCCGCCATCAGCGGGGTACGGGTGGTCATTGAGGTTCAGTCCTCCAGTGCGGCGAGGCCGGGGAGCGTCTTGCCCTCGAGGTACTCGAGGCTCGCGCCGCCGCCGGTCGAGATGTGGCCGAATGCGTTCTCGTCGAAACCGAGCGTGCGCACGGCGGCGGCGGAGTCGCCGCCGCCGACGACGGTGAAGCCGTCGCTGTCGAGCAGCGCCTGGGCGACCGCCCGGGTGCCCCCGGCGTAGTCGGGGTGCTCGAAGACGCCGACCGGACCGTTCCAGAAGACGGTCCGGGCGTCGGCGATCTTGGCCGCGAACAGCTCGCGCGACTTCGGGCCGATGTCCAGGCCCTCCTTGTCGGCGGGGATCTTGTCCGCGTCGACGGTCGCGAAGTCGGCCGGGGCCTTGGTCTTCAGGTCGGGGAACTCGCCCGAGGCCAGCACGTCGACCGGCAGGACCAGCTCCACGCCGTTCTTCTCGGCGCGCTCCATGTACTCGGTGACGGTCGGGACCTGGTCCTCCTGGAGGAGGGAGATGCCGACCTCGTAGCCCTTGGCCTTGAGGAAGGTGTAGGCCATGCCGCCGCCGATGAGGATGCGGTCCGCCTTGCCGAGCAGCTCGTCGATCACGCCGAGCTTGTCGGAGACCTTCGCGCCGCCGAGGACGACGACGTAGGGGCGCTCGACCTCCGCGGTGAGCTTGCGCAGGACGCCGACCTCGGTGGCGATGAGGTAGCCGGCCGCGTGCGGCAGCCGGGCCGGGAGGTCGTACACCGAGGCGTGCTTGCGGTGGACGGCGCCGAAGCCGTCGCCGACGTACACGTCGGCGAGCTCGGCGAGCTGGTCCGCGAAGGCGCCGCGCTCGGCGTCGTCCTTGCTGGTCTCGCCGGCGTTGAAGCGGAGGTTCTCGATCACGGCGACCTGGCCGTCGGCGAGGCCCGCGACGGCGGCCTTGGCCGACTCGCCGACGGTGTCGCTCGCGAAGGCGACGTCCGCGCCGAGGAGCTCGCCGAGCCGCGCGGCGGCCGACGCCAGCGAGAAGGCGGGGTCCGGGGCGCCCTTGGGGCGGCCCAGGTGGGAGGCGACGACGACGCGTGCGCCCGCGTCGGCCAGGGCCTTCACGGTGGGCAGCACGGCGCGGATGCGGCCGTCGTCGGTGATGGTCTGCCCGTCGAGCGGCACGTTGAGGTCGGCGCGGACGAATACGCGCTGGCCGGCGACGCCGTCGGCGAGAAGTTGATCGATCGTCTTCATGGAATGCGGCTCCTCAGAGACCTGTCAGAGGATGGGGACGTGCGACAGGGCCCGAGCCGCGCCGCGTTGCGCGTCCCAAGCCCTGTCGTTCACATCGTGGTGCTCTCGTTACTGATCAGACTCGTATATCAGAGCCGCTCGCCGACGAAGACCGTGAGGTCCACGAGGCGGTTGGAGTAGCCCCACTCGTTGTCGTACCAGCCGAGGATCTTGACCGAGTTGCCTTCCTGAACCATGGTCAGGGAGGAGTCGAAGGTGCAGGAGGCCGGGTCGCCGACGATGTCCGAGGAGACGATCGGGTCCTCGGTGTACGACAGGTAGCCCTGCAGCTCGCCCTCGGAAGCCTTCTTGAACGCGGCGTTCACCTCGTCCTTGGTGACCTCGCGCTCGAGCTGCACGACCAGGTCGGTCGCGGAGCCGGTCGGGACCGGGACGCGCATCGCGATGCCGTCGAGCTTGCCCTTGAGCTTCGGGAGGACCAGGGCGGTGGCCTTGGCGGCGCCGGTCGTGGTCGGGATGATGTTCTCCGCGGCGGCGCGGGCGCGGCGCAGGTCGGAGTGCGGGAAGTCCAGGATGCGCTGGTCGTTGGTGTACGCGTGGACCGTCGTCATCAGGCCCTTGACGATGCCGAAGTTCTCGTCGAGGACCTTGGCCATCGGCGCCACGCAGTTGGTGGTGCAGGAGGCGTTGGAGATGACGTGGTGGTAGGCCGCGTCGTACTTGTCCTCGTTGACGCCCATCACGATGGTGATGTCCTCGTCCTTGGCCGGAGCCGAGATGAGGACCTTCTTGGCGCCGCCGGCGATGTGCTTCTCGGCGTCGGCCTTCTTGGTGAAGATGCCGGTCGACTCGATGACGATGTCGACGCCGAGCTCGCCCCACGGGATGTCGGCGGGGTTGCGCTCGGAGAGCACCTTGATGGTATGGCCGTCCACCGTGATGGTGTCGGCGGTGTGCGTCACCTCGGCCTTGAGACGGCCCAGGATGGTGTCGTACTTCAGCAGGTGGGCGGTGGTCGCGGTGTCACCCAGGTCGTTGACAGCCACGATCTCGATGCTGGCACCCTGCTCCAGCAGCGCGCGGAAGTAGTTACGACCGATGCGGCCAAAGCCGTTGATGCCTACGCGGATCGTCACGAACCGATCTCCTCGTGGTACGCCGGTTTCAGACGCCGGCGAGTTTTGTATGGGATGTCCCCGACCGCCTCCGACCCTACCTCTCTGAAGCCCTGTGGGTGACATCGAGACGGTGCGTGTGTGGCACAGCGGCCCGTACTCATCAGTAGGAGCACGGACCGCCTTGATCTGCCGCTCTATGGCTACGCAGAGTCAGCGCCGCAGGGCGCTCAGCGCCTTTCCGATCAGTTCCTTGCGGTCAGCCGCGTCCGTGACGTGCTCCAGGCCGAAGCCCATGAGCACGGTGTCACGCGTAGTGATCGCGGCCGCCGACGGGAACAGGTCCTGGCTGCGGGCGAAGGCGCCCCGCGGCGCCGGGCTGCCGTCGGGCGGCGGTGCCGCCGTCCAGGGGCCCAGCGACGTCTCGAAGCCCTCGCTCTGCTCGGCGCCGGCGGTCACCAGCCTGGTGTCGTCGACGAAGACGCCGCGGCCGCCGTCGCCCGGGTCGGTGATGTAGGAGACGGAGACCTCGATCTGCTTGCCCGCGTAGGCGCTCAGATCGAAGGACGCGGCCCGCCAGCCGTCGGAGGCGCCGGTGAAGGAGTTCCAGGCGCCGCTGGTCCCGGACGCG
The DNA here is from genome assembly GCF_040681075.1 of Streptomyces sp. NPDC051907. Lineage (NCBI taxonomy): Bacteria > Bacillati > Actinomycetota > Actinomycetes > Kitasatosporales > Streptomycetaceae > Streptomyces > Streptomyces sp. NPDC051907. The sequence continues at coordinate 48,993 of NZ_JBFAYB010000044.1, forward strand.
GTGCAGGCGCCGGATCCGACGGTCAGATAGTGCTTGAGGAACGGATGCTGGTTGACGTAGAAGCCCTGGTCGCACTGGGCGGGCACGTTCGTGGTGGTGCCTCCGTTGGCGTCCGGCAGCGTCGTCCAGTCGTCCTGGCCGACCGTGTGGACCTCGAAGACGGCGTTGTCGTAGCCGGGCTCGGTGTTGAAGCTGAGCTTGAGGTTCAGCGCCGGCTTGTCGGCGGCGGTCGCGCCGGTCAGGTCGAGCGGACGGGACAGCCGCATCCACGAGGCGTTGGCGTGCGAGGCGGCCGCGTACCAGTCGCCCTCGTACGGCGAGAACGGCATCCTGACGCCCGGATAGCCGCCCGCGGCGGCGCTGCGGAACTGCGGGAACTCCTCGGGCGGCAGCGAGTCCGAGGTGATCGTGTACGCGCCGGCCGCGTCCAGCGGGTTGCCGGGCGCGCCGCCCAGCGTCGCGGCCTCGCCGCCCAGCCGTCCCGCGCCGAGGAAGCCGCCGGCCCCGGCCAGCGAGGCCCGGCCGGACGCGCCCAGGTAGTACTGGGCGAAGTCGTCGCTCAGCGCTCCCCCGAGGTTCGCGCTGCCGCCGGCCCGCTCGCCGGCGGTGACGAGCTTGCCGCCCTCGTTGACGTACGAGCGCACGGCCTGGGTCACGGCCCAGGAGGGCGCTCCCGCGCCGGTGTACCAGACGGCCGCGTCGAAGTGGCCGAGCACGCCCAGCGGGTGCGGAGCGCCCTGAGCGGCGACGTCCCAGACGGCGCTGCGGCGCTTGGTGTCGCTGAGGGCCTTGGTGTACGCGGCGGTGTGCTTCGCCGGTGCGGTCCCGCCCTCTTCGGCGATCACCAGGACGTCCCCGCGGGGGCGTTCGGCGACGCTATAGGTGAAGTGCTCGCTGGAGGTGGCCTTGCCGTCCTTCGTCCGGCCGGTGAACCAGACCTCGACCTCGTCGCCGACGTCGCCGTCCTGCACCTTGGCGCGGTACTCGTCGAAGCGGATGTTGTCCTCGCCGCCATAGGTCTCGCCGCCCCGCCAGGGCCTCAGCGCCTGGTCGTGGACGCGACCGCCGTTGACGCGGTACTTCAGCTCCTTGTCCCGCACAGATTTCCGTACGGTGACGGCGACTTCCTGGTCGGAACCGCGGGCGTAGGAGGTGGTGAAGGGGTCGATCGTGAAGTCCGCCGCCTTGAGTCCCAGCGAGGAGGACGGCTGGTCGGGGTGGGCGGCGGTCTCGGCGACCGAGAGCGCGAAGGGGATGTTCTTGGCGAACTCCTGCTGGATCAGCTTCTCGTCGTCGGGGAAGGTGAAGACGGAGGCGCAGTCGGCCGCGTTCCAGGCGTCGTCGGGGTCGATCCGGGAGGCGGTGGCGCAGGTCGACATCTCGGGGGTGTACATCATGATCCCGTTGATGTTGGCCGCGTGTCCGTCGGCCTCGCCGTTGGTGGTGTACAGCTCGGAGGAGACCTGGGGGCGGTAGCCGGGGATCGCAGGGTTCTGCGGGGTGCCGGCGAGGGACTCGTACAGCACGTCGTCGGGCGTCGGGGTGGCGACCTGCCAGCCGACTCCGTACAGGATCAGCTCGGCCGCGGAGTGGTAGTTGATGCCGTACTCGAAGCCGATGCGCTTCTGGAAGGCGTCGATCGCCTTGGTCTCGGGCTCGGAGGCGGGGCCGGTCCCGCGGTAGGTCTCGTCGAAGGGGTCGGGGGACGAGCCCTCGTTGTCGTAGCCCCACTTGTAGACGAAGTTGCGGTTGAGGTCGACGCCGTCGCCGGGGGCGGTCTTGCCGTCGCCGTCGTTGTCGCGCAGGTTCTTGCGCCACTGCCGCTGGGCGGCGCCGGTGAAGGTGTAGTCGTAGCCGTCCGGGTTGGCGGAGAGCACGAACCACAGCTCGGTGGTGTCCACGATCCGGGTGATCTGCTGGTCCTTGCCGTAGTTGGCGAGGTAGTGGTGCATCAGCCGGCGGGTCATCTCCGGGGTGATCCACTCGCGCGCGTGCTGGTTGGACATGTACAGCGTCGCGGGCTTGGCGCCGTCCCGGTTCTTCTTCGCGCCCTTGCTGAGCTTGAGAGCGAGGATGTCCTGGCCTTTGACGGTCTTGCCGATGCTCACGGCCTTGGTGAGGCCGGGGTTGGCCTGGGCGGTGGCGAGGATCTCGTTCTTCAGGCCGTTCTCGCCGCCGTACGGGCGGAAGACGCCGTCGCCGGCCGCCGCCACGCGCTTGTGGGCGGCGGCGGAGAGGGTGTGCTCGGAGAGGCTGACGCCCTGCTCGCGCAACTCGCCCGCCTGCTTGTCGGTGAGGTACAGCTCGACGGTGGCGGTGCCCTTGTCCGGGGCCTGTTCGGTCAGCTCGTGGCCGTCTGCGCCCGCCGCGAGGACCAGCGGCACCTGCGCTTTGGTGACTTTCGCATGCCATACGGAGAGTCCGTCGCCGTCGCCCGTGGGTTCCGCCTGGGCGATGGGTGCGGCGGCCACTCCCGCCATCAGCAGTGAAGCCGCAGCGAGGATCGATCTCGCTCTGCGTCTCATTAGCCCCCCTTGCTGTCGTCTGCCAGGAAAGTGAACAGACGCCAGACTCATCACCCCCCCATGGCCATGTCAAGACAGCAACGCGGGCCGAACGGGTGGCGTACGAGGAGCGGAGGAGGTAAGGGGCGGCTATGGACGGCCGGACACGACACCGCTGCCGGCGTTCGGGCGAACGCCGGCAGCGGAGGGGTGAATTGGTGGTCCGTCAGCGATCGGAGCGGGGAGCGGGAGGGGCAGGAACGGGCCGTCAGCGGGGGCGAGCCGTATCGGCTGAGACGGCCCGAGCCCCCTGGGTGCGGGAGCGCCGGGCGGGCGCGGATCAGCCGACCAGGCCGTCGGCCATCTCCTCGGTGAGGTTGGACTCCGTTCCCGCGATGCCGAGGTCCTGCGCCCGCTTGTCCGCCATCGCCAGCAGCCTGCGGATACGGCCCGCGACCGCGTCCTTCGTCAGCGGCGGGTCGGCGAGCGCGCCCAGCTCCTCCAGCGAGGCCTGCTTGTGCTCCATCCGCAGCCGGCCGGCCGCCGCGAGGTGCTCGGGCACCTCCTCGCCGAGGATCTCCAGCGCGCGCTGAACCCGGGCGCCGGCCGCGACCGCGGCGCGGGCGGAGCGGCGGAGGTTGGCGTCGTCGAAGTTGGCCAGGCGGTTGGCGGTGGCGCGGACCTCGCGCCGCATCCGCCGCTCCTCCCAGGCCAGCACGGACTCGTGCGCGCCGAGACGGGTCAGCAGCGCACCGATCGCGTCCCCGTCGCGTACGACGACCCGGTCGACCCCGCGTACCTCGCGCGCCTTGGCGGCGATGGAGAGCCGGCGGGCCGCGCCGACCAGGGCGAGGGCCGCCTCGGGGCCGGGGCAGGTGACCTCCAGGGAGGAGGAGCGCCCCGGCTCGGTGAGCGAGCCATGGGCGAGGAACGCACCGCGCCAGGCGGCCTCGGCGTCACAGGTCGCGCCGGAGACGACCTGCGGGGGCAGCCCCCGGATCGGCCGGCCGCGCCCGTCGACGAGCCCGGTCTGGCGGGCCAGCTGATCGCCGCCCGCAACCACCCGAACGACGTAACGCGAGCCCCGGCGCAGTCCTCCGGGCGCCATGACCATCAGCTCGGAGCCATGCCCGAAGATCTCGAGGATGTCCCGCTTGAGCCGGCGCGCCGCGATGCCGGTGTCCAGCTCCGCCTCGATCACAATGCGGCCGCTGACCAGGTGCAGTCCGCCCGCGAACCGAAGAATCGCCGAGACCTCTGCTTTTCTGCAGCAGGTCCGGGTGACGGGAAGCCGGGAGATCTCGTCCTTCACCGCTGCCGTCATCGCCATGGGCCGATCCTTCCATGCATCCGAAAAATACGGTCGTACGCGGCGGCCAGCAGCTCCGGGTCGTGCTTCGGAACTGCTCCCCCAGAGCCTTCGGCCTGGGAGGTTCCCCCAGCGAAGGCCACGGGGGCCAGCTCGACCGCGGCGCCGAGCCGCTTGGCGGCTTCGTCGAGGGACTCACGATCGGGCACGGCGGCCTCGTCGGCCAGCACCACGTCCAGGGCGAGTTTAGGCGCGTGTCGTCCCAAAACCTCCAAATGACGCTGCGGGGAGAAGCCTTCTGTTTCCCCGGGCTGAGGGGCGAGGTTGAGCGAGAGGACCCGCCGGGCCTTGGTCTGGGTCAGCGCGTCGAGCAGCTCCGGGACCAGCAGATGCGGGATCACCGACGAGAACCAGGAGCCCGGTCCCAGCACCACCCAGTCGGCGTCCAGGACGGCCGCCACGGCCTCCGGGACGGCGGGCGGGTCGTTCGGCACCAGATGCACCGACTGGACCTCGCCGCGGGTGAGCGCGACGGTCGCCTGACCGCGCACGGTGTCCACCTCGTCCGGGCGCGCCGGATCATGCCCGCGCACCAGCGCCTGCAGCTCCAGCGGCACGGCGGACATGGGCAGCACCCGGCCGTGCGCGCCGAGCAGCTTGCCGACCAGGTCCAGGGCCTGGACGTGGTCGCCGAGCTGCTCCCACAGCGCCACGATCAGCAGATTGCCGACCGCGTGCTCGTGCAGGTCGCCCCGGGACTGGAAGCGGTGCTGGATGACGCGGGCCCAGGTCTGGCCCCAGTCGTCGTCGCCGCACAGCGCCGCGAGGGCCTTGCGCAGGTCGCCGGGCGGCAGCACGCCGAGCTCCTCGCGGAGCCGGCCGCTGGAGCCGCCGTCGTCGGCGACGGTGACGACCGCGGTCAGGTCGCCGGTGATGCGGCGCAGCGCCGCGAGCGACGCGGACAGGCCCATGCCGCCGCCGAGCGCGACGACCTTGGGCTGCGCGCCGCGTTTCCGTCCCGACAGCGTGGGCGTGGACGTGCGCAGCCGCCGCAGACGGAGGTTGCGTCCGGTCACTCGCGCCCCATGTCCCGGTGGACGACCACGGTCTCGACGCCGGCGGCGGACAGGCGCGCCGCCAGCTTCTCGGAGGTGGCGACCGAGCGGTGCTTGCCGCCGGTGCAGCCGACGGCGATCGTCACATAGCGCTTGCCCTCGCGGCGGTAGCCGGAGGCGATCAGCTGGAGCAGCTCGGTGTAGCGGTCGAGGAACTCCTTGGCGCCCGGCTGGTTGAAGACGTAGTTCGACACCTCTTCGTTCAGGCCGGTGAAGGGGCGCAGCTCGGGGACCCAGTGCGGGTTCGGCAGGAAGCGCATGTCGACGACGAGGTCGGCGTCGACGGGCAGCCCGTACTTGAAGCCGAACGACATCACCGTCGCCCGCAGCTCCGGCTCCTCGTCGCCCGCGAACTGGGCGTCCATCTTGGCGCGCAGCTCGTGCACGTTCAGGCTGGAGGTGTCGATCACCAGGTCGGCGTCGCCGCGCAGCTCGCGCAGCAGGTCGCGCTCGGCCGCGATGCCGTCGACGATCCGGCCGTCGCCCTGCAGCGGGTGCGGGCGGCGGACCGACTCGAAGCGGCGCACCAAAGCGTCGTCGGAGGACTCGAGGAAGACGATCCGCCGGGTGACCTGCTTGGAGTCCAGGTCGGCCAGCGACTCGCGAAGATTGTCGAAGAACCGCCTGCCGCGTACGTCCACGACGACGGCGATCCTGGCGACGTTGCCCTGCGAGCGGGCGCCGAGCTCCACCATGGTGGGGATCAGCGCGGGCGGCAGGTTGTCGACGACGAACCAGCCGAGGTCCTCCAGACACTTCGCCGCCGTGCTGCGCCCGGCTCCCGACATGCCGGAGATGATCACCAGCTCGGGGATGGCGGCCTCTGGGGCTTCGGCGGGCTCGGTTCCATTGCCCGTATTGCCCGTACTCACGTCTGCTGCTCCGTCTCGGTCGTGCTCATTCATGTCCTGCGCCCCCGTCGTCACTCTTCAATGATCTCTCCTGTCGCCGTATTCACGGCAGGGGCGGCCGGAGCCGCCTGGGCGAGGGCGGCGACGACCGACTCCGCGGTCTTGCGGCCCATGCCGGGAACCTCGCAGATCTGATCGATTGTCGCCTGCCTCAGCCGCTTCACCGAGCCGAAATGCTTGATCAGGGCCTGTTTCCGCGTTTCGCCGAGGCCGGGCACGGCGTCCAGCGGGCTGGTCCTGATGCGCTTGGTCCGTTTGGAGCGCTGGTAGCGGATGGCGAAGTCGTGAGCCGTGTCACGGACGCGCTGGAGGAGGTACAGGCCCTCGCTGGAGCGGGGCAGGACGACCGGGTCGTCGTCGTGGGGCAGCCAGACCTCTTCGAGGCGCTTGGCCAGCCCGCAGACGGCGACGTCGTCGATGCCGAGCTCGTCGAGCGCGCGCTGGGCGGCTGCGACCTGGGGCTGTCCGCCGTCGACGACGACGAGCTGGGGCGGGTACGCGAACCGCTTGGGCCGGCCGTCGTCCTCGGGGGCGTCCTCGCCGATCCACTCCCCCGTCTTGTCCTTCTCGGCCAGATACCGCTTGAAGCGGCGGGCGACCACCTCGTGCATCGACCGGACGTCGTCCTGGCCTTCGCCGTGCCAGATTTGCGTGTCTCCGACACGCCCCTTGATCTGGAAGCGGCGGTACTCGCTCTTGCGCGCCAGTCCGTCCTCGAAGACGACCATGGACGCCACGACGTCCTCGCCCTGCAGATGCGAGATGTCGAAGCACTCGATCCGCAGGGGCGCGGAGTCCAGGCCGAGGGCCTCGGCGATCTCCTCCAGGGCGCGGGAGCGGGTGGTGAGGTCGCTGGCCCGCTTGGTCTTGTGCAGGCCGAGCGCCTGCACGGCGTTGCGCTGGACCGTCTCCATCAGGTCCTTCTTGTCGCCGCGCTGCGGGATGCGGAGCGAGACGTTCGAGCCGCGGCGGCCGCTGAGCCACTGGCCGACGGCGTCGAGGTCCTCGGGCAGGGCCGGGACGAGGACCTCCTTGGGGACGGCGTCGCCGCTCTCCTCGCCGTACAGCTGCTGCAGGGCGTGCTCGACCAGGCCGGCCGTGTCGACGTTCTCGACCTTGTCGGTGACCCAGCCGCGCTGGCCGCGGACGCGTCCGCCGCGGACGTGGAAGATCTGCACGGCGGCTTCGAGCTCGTCCTCGGCGAGGGCGATCAGATCGGCGTCGGTGGCGTCGGCCAGCACGACGGCGTTCTTCTCCAGGGCGCGCTTGAGCGCCTCTATGTCGTCGCGCAGCCGCGCCGCCCGCTCGTACTCGAGCTCCTCGGCAGCGGCCGTCATCTGCTTCTCCAGCCGGCGGATGTACGTGCCGGTGCGGCCGGCCATGAAGTCGCAGAACTCCTCGGCCAGTTCGCGGTGCTCCTCGGGATCGACCCGGCCCACGCAGGGCGCGGAGCACTTGCCGATGTAGCCGAGCAGACAGGGGCGGCCCTTGTGCTGGTGGTTCTTGAACACCCCGGCCGAGCAGGTGCGCACGGGGAAGACGCGGAGCATCAGGTCGACGGTCTCGCGGATCGCCCAGGCGTGGCCGTACGGACCGAAGTAGCGCACGCCCTTGCGCTTGGCCCCGCGCATGACCTGGACCCGCGGGAAGTCCTCGTTGAGGGTGACCGCGAGGTACGGATAGCTCTTGTCGTCGCGGTACTTGACGTTGAACCGGGGGTCGAACTCCTTGATCCAGGAGTACTCCAGCTGGAGCGCCTCGACCTCGGTGGACACCACGGTCCACTCGACGGAGGCCGCGGTGGTGACCATCGTGCGGGTGCGCGGGTGCAGACTCGCCAGATCCTGGAAGTAGTTGGCCAGGCGCTGGCGCAGGCTCTTGGCCTTCCCGACGTAGATCACCCGGCGGTGTTCGTCGCGGAATTTATAGACCCCCGGCGAGTCGGGGATCTGTCCCGGCTTGGGGCGGTAGCTGGAGGGGTCTGCCATGTCCACCACCCTACTTGCGGGCACCGACAGCGCGGCGGCGCCGGGGGCCGGGGGCGGACCCCGGCGGGAGGGGGCGCTCCCGGTGCGCTGCCGCCGGTTCGCGCAGGCCATGACGGGCGCGCCGCGGGGCGCCCGGAGGGATCTGACGCTCAGCGGCCGGCACCGCACGGTCCATCTCGTGGAGCAGGGCGTACGGCCCGGAATCCTCGGGATCGACTGGGACTGGGAGTGACCGGGCGGCTCGCTGGGGTCCAGCCGGGGGTCCCTCGGTAGCTACGCCTTGGGGCCGGCGATGAGCTTGCCGTCCTCCGCCGTGATCGGGACCTCGGGCAGCGGGACGGTCGCCGGGCCCTTGAGCGCCTTGCCGGTCGTCACGTCGAAGCGGCTGCCGTGGCAGGCGCAGTTGCCCTCGGTGCCCACGACCTCGTCGAGGACGCAGCCCGCGTGGGTGCACTGTGCGCTGAAGGCCTTGTACTGGCCCTCGGCCGGACAGCACACCACCAGACGCTCCTCGCGGTAGAGCTTCGCGCCGCCGACCGGAACCGCGTCCGCCGCGCCCAGGTCGACCGGCGCGGTGGGGGTCGGAACCTTGGCGCCGCCGAGCTTGGACTCGGTGGAGCAGGCCGCGACTCCCAGCCCGGCGGCGCCGGCGAGGGCGGCGCCTTTCAGCACGGTACGGCGGGCGGCAGGCTGGGCGGACATGGTGTCTCCACGTTCGAGGCGGCGGGACTGAGGGGCGTGTCGGTGACAGAACCGACGATACCGGCGGAGATCGGCGGGCCCGCGGGCGGGCTGGCTGTTGCCGCCGAACGCTATGGACTACCTTCTGGGCCGTGATCGTCGTCGCCGGAGAGTCCTTGATCGACCTGGTCCCGCAGGGGGACGGCGAGCCGTTGCCGGCGCTGCTGCCCCGGCTCGGCGGCGGCCCGTACAACACCGCGGTCGCCCTGGGGCGGCTCGGCGCGCGGGTCGGCTTCTGCTCGCGGATCTCGACGGACGGCTTCGGCGAGGCCCTGATGGCCGGGCTCAGCGCGGCGGGCGTCGAGACCTCCCTGGTCCAGCGCGGGCCGGAGCCGACGACGCTGGCGGTCGCGGCGATAGGCGCGGACGGATCCGCCGGCTACGGCTTCTACGCCGAGGGGAGCGCCGACCGTCTCTTCGAGCTGCCGCCCGCGCTGCCCGACTCGGTACGGGCCTTGGCGCTCGGGACGTGTTCTCTGGTGCTGGAGCCGGGTGCGAGCGCGTACGAGGCGCTGCTGCGGCGGGAGGCGGGCCGCGGGGTCTTCACTCTGCTCGATCCGAACATCCGGGCCGGGCTGATTCCCGACGCCGACGCCTACCGGGCGAGGTACGCGAGCTGGCTGCCGCATGTATCGCTGCTGAAGCTCTCCGAGGAGGACGCGGAGTGGCTCGGCGGGACGCCGGAGGGGCCCGCCGCGGTGGTGCTGACGCGGGGCGCGGCCGGGCTGACCGTACGGACGCGGGACGGCCTGGAGGTCTCCGTGCCGGCCGCGCCGGTGTCGGTCGCCGACACGATCGGCGCGGGCGACACCGTGAACGCGGCGCTGCTCCACGCCCTCGCGGCCCGCGACGCTCTCTCCCCTGGCGGGCTCGGCGCGCTCGGCGCACCGGACTGGGCCGAGGTCCTGCGCTTCGCGGCCCACGCGGCAGCGCTGACCTGCTCCCGCACGGGAGCGGAGCCGCCCTACGCGGCGGAGCTGAACGGCGGCTGAGCGCGCGCCTCGACTCAGGCACGGGCGACCTCGCGGCCCGCGCGGCACTCGGCGCACTGGGCGCACCAGACTGGGCCGAGGTCCTGCTCTTCGCGGCCCGCGCAGCGGCGCTCACCTGCTCCCGGACGGGAGCGGAGCCGCCATACGCCGCCGAGCTGAACGACGCCTGACCCCCGCGCCTCGCCTCAAGCACGGGCGACCTCGGGGCCCGAACGGCGGGCTCGGCGCGCTCGGCGCACCGGACTGGGCCGACGTGCTGCGCTTCGCAGCCCACGCGGCAGCGCTCACCTGCTCCCGCACGGGAGCGGAGCCGCCATACCCGCCGAGCTGAACGGCACCTGATCCCCGCACCTCGCCTCAAGCACGGGATGCAGGTCCGCCGCGGCACTGTCCGGCCTCGGTCGCCGGGCGGGATCGACTTCGAGCCCGTCCGGCGACCGTGCCCTGGTCAGGCCGGCCCGGGTCAGGCCTTGCGGGACCGGGTCGTGCGGGCCGTGGCCGTCTTCTTCGCCGGGGTCGCCCTGGCCGCGACCGCCTTCTTCGCCGCCGCGGTCTTGGTGGCGTTCGCCTTCTTCGTGGCGTTCGCCTTCGCCGGCGCCGTCTTCTTCGTGCTCCTGCGCGCCGCCGGAACCGTCGCGTCGCTGATCCGGTCGGGGTCGAGGATGTCCCGCAGGAACTTCCCGGTGTGACTCGCCGGCACCGCCGCGACCTCTTCGGGGCTGCCCTCGGCGATGACCAGTCCACCGCCGCTGCCGCCCTCGGGCCCCATGTCGACGACCCAGTCGGCCGTCTTGATGACGTCCAGGTTGTGCTCGATGACGATCACGGTGTTGCCCTTGTCGACCAGGTTCGACAGCACCGTGATGAGCTTGCTGATGTCCTCGAAGTGCAGACCGGTCGTCGGCTCGTCCAGGACGTAGACGGTGCGTCCCGTGGAACGCTTCTGCAGCTCCGAGGCCAGCTTCACGCGCTGCGCCTCGCCGCCGGAGAGGGTCGGCGCCGACTGGCCGAGGCGGACATAGCCGAGGCCGACCTCGTTGAGCGTCTTGAGATGGCGGGCGATCGTGGGGACGGCCTCGAAGAAGCTGAGCGCCTCCTCGATCGGCATGTCCAGCACCTCGGCGATGGACTTGCCCTTGTAGTGGACCTCCAGCGTCTCCCGGTTGTAGCGCGCGCCGTGGCAGACCTCGCACGGGACGTACACGTCCGGCAGGAAGTTCATCTCGATCTTGATGGTGCCGTCGCCGGAGCAGTTGTCGCAGCGGCCGCCCTTGACGTTGAAGGAGAACCGGCCGGGGAGGTAGCCCCGGACCTTGGCCTCCATCGTCTCCGCGAAGAGCTTGCGGACATGGTCGAAGACGCCGGTGTACGTCGCCGGGTTGGAGCGGGGCGTACGGCCGATGGGCGACTGGTCGACGTGCACGACCTTGTCGACCAGGTCGTCGCCGTCGACCCGGGTGTGCCGTCCGGGCACCGACTTCGCGCCGTTCAGCTCGCGCGCCAGGTGCGTGTAGAGGATGTCGTTGACCAGCGTCGACTTGCCGGAGCCCGAGACGCCGGTGACCGCCGTCAGCACGCCGAGCGGGAAGGAGACGTCGATGTCGCGCAGGTTGTTCTCCCGCGCGCCGTGGACGGTCAGCTGGCGGCTCGGGTCCATGGGCCGGCGGATGTCGGGCGTCGGGATGGACCGCTTCTTCGCGAGGTACTGCCCGGTCATCGACTCCTTGTTGGCCAGCAGCTCCTTCAACGGGCCGGAGTGGACGACCCTGCCGCCGTGCTCCCCCGCGCCGGGGCCGATGTCGACGACCCAGTCGGCCACCTTGATGGTGTCCTCGTCGTGCTCGACGACGATGAGGGTGTTGCCCATGTCGCGCAGCCGTACGAGCGTCTCGATCAGCCGGTGGTTGTCGCGCTGGTGGAGGCCGATGGACGGCTCGTCCAGGACGTACAGCACGCCGACCAGGCCGGAGCCGATCTGCGTGGCGAGCCGGATGCGCTGCGCCTCGCCGCCGGAGAGCGTGCCCGCCGCGCGGTTCAGCGAGAGGTAGTCGAGGCCGACGTCGACCAGGAACTTCAGTCGTTCGTTGACCTCCTTCAGCACGCGCTCGGCGATCGTCTTGTCGCGGGCGTTGAGCTTCAGCTCGGCCAGGAAGTCGGCGCATTCGCTGATCGACATCGCGGAGACCTCGGCGATGGACTTCTCCATCACCGTGACCGCGAGGACGATCGGCTTCAGCCGGGTGCCCTCACAGGTCGGGCAGGGCACCTCGCGCATATAGCCCTCGAAGCGCTCCCTGCTGGAGTCGCTCTCGGCCTCGGTGTGCCGCCGCTTGACGAACTGCACGGCCCCTTCGAAGGCGGGGGTGGTGTACGCCCGCTCCCTGCCGTATCTGTTGCGGTAGCGGACCTCGACCTGGGTCTTGTGGCCGTGCAGCAGGGCCTTCTTGGCGCGCTGCGGCAGCCCGCCCCAGGGCATGTCGGTGGAGAAGCCGAGCGCCTGGGCGAGCCCGCCGATCAGGCGGCCGAAGTACTCCTTGGTGTGGCCGTGCGACCAGGGGTGGATCGCGCCCTCGTCGAGGGACTTGTCCTCGTCCGGGACGATCAGCTCGGGGTCCACCTCCATGCGCGTGCCGATGCCGGTGCAGTCCGGGCAGGCGCCGAAGGGCGAGTTGAACGAGAACGAGCGGGGCTCGAGCTCCTCGAAGGACAGGTCGTCGTACGGGCAGTACAGATGCTCCGAGAACATCCGCTCGCGCTCGGGGTCGTCCTCGGGGAGGTCGACGAAGTCGAGCACGACCATGCCGCCGGCGAGTCCGAGCGCGGTCTCGACCGAGTCGGTCAGCCGCCGCTTGGCGCTGTCCTTGACGGTGAGGCGGTCGATGACCACCTCGATGGTGTGCTTCTCCTGCTTCTTCAGCTTCGGCGGGTCCGAGAGCTGGACGGTCTGGCCGTCCACCCTGGCCCGGCTGTACCCCTTGGTCTGCAGGTCGGCGAAGAGGTCGACGAACTCGCCCTTGCGCTCGCGCACGAGGGGCGAGAGCACCTGGAAGCGACTGCCCTCGGGCAGCTGGAGCACCCGGTCGACGATGGCCTGCGGCGACTGGCGCGAGATGGGCCGGCTGCACTCGGGGCAGTGCGGCTTGCCGATGCGCGCGAACAGCAGCCGGAGGTAGTCGTAGACCTCGGTGATGGTGCCGACCGTCGAGCGCGGGTTGCGCGAGGTCGACTTCTGGTCGATGGAGACGGCCGGGGAGAGGCCCTCGATGAAGTCGACGTCCGGCTTGTCCATCTGTCCGAGGAACTGCCGGGCGTACGAGGAGAGCGACTCGACGTACCGACGCTGCCCCTCGGCGAAGATCGTGTCGAACGCGAGAGACGACTTGCCCGACCCCGAGAGCCCGGTGAAGACGATGAGGGAGTCACGCGGGAGGTCGAGCGAGACGTTCTTGAGATTGTGCTCGCGAGCGCCACGGACGATGAGACGGTCGGCCACGCCGGTCCGCACCTTTCTTGAGAGAAGCGGGGGCACAGCCCCCGTCCCAGACTGTTCCAGCCTATGGGGGCCGCCTGCTGATGAATGCCTGACTTGTGAATGCCTGACTACCAAGGATGCCTCTACCGAGCGTATAGCACGCGCATTCGATTTACGGACGTCCCGAGCCACCTTCACCCGATCGAGTGGCAGGACTATCGTCGGCCTCATGATCGATGCCCTGCGCGACCTGGCCCTTGTACGCGAAGCGACCGACCGGCTCCTCGCCGCGGCCGCCGGACTCGACGACGCCGCCGTCGCGGCCCCGTCCCGGCTCCCCGGCTGGAGCCGCGGCCATGTGCTGGCCCACGTCGCCCGCAACGCCGACGCCCTCGTCAACGTCCTCGAAGGCCGCCCCATGTACCTGAGCGCCGAGGCCCGCGAGTCCGACATCGACCGGGACGCGCCCCGCCCCCTCGACGCCCAGCTCGCCGACGTGCGCGAGACCGCCGCCCGCTTCCAGGCCGTGGGCGAGCGCCCCGCCGACTGGGACCGCACGGTCGAGCTGCGCAACGGCATCACCGACGCCGCGGCCCGCGTCCCGTTCCGCCGCCTCGTCGAGGTCGAGCTGCACCACGTCGACCTGGGCATCGGCTACGAGCTGGAGGACCTGCCGAAGGAGTTCGTCGAGCGGGAGATCGACTTCCTGGCGCGGCGCTTCGCCGGCCGCCCGGACGTCCCGCCGACGCGGATCGTCGGGGCCGAGGGCGGCGAGTGGCACACCGGCGGCCCGGAGGGGGCGCCCGTCATCGTCTCCGGCCCGTCCGCGGACCTGGTGGGCTGGCTCGCCGGCCGCCGCGACGGCAAGGGCCTGGACACCGCCGGAGCCCTGCTTCCCGGACTGCCCCCGCTATAGGCTGAGCCCATGACGTACAGCGGAGTGGTGAAGGTCGGCGGCGCGGCCGATGTGCACGAGCTCGCCGACCTGATGATCTCCAAGGTCGCGGTCGGCCCGATGGACAACAACGCGTATCTGCTGCGCTGCCGGGCCACCGGCGAGCAGCTGCTCGTCGACGCGGCGAACGAGGCCGAGACCCTGCTGACGCTGATCGGCGACGACTCCATCGCGTCCGTCGTCACCACGCACCGCCACCCCGACCACTGGCAGGCGCTGGCCGCGGTGGTCGGGGCGACCGGCGCGCGCACGTACGCCGGGAGGCACGACGCCGAGGGCGTCCCCGTGCCGACGGACGTCCTGGTCGAGGACGGCGATGTGATCACGGTGGGACGGGTCGAGCTGACGGCCCGCCATCTGATCGGCCACACCCCGGGCTCGATCGTGCTCGTCTACGACGACCCGCACGGCCATCCCCACGTCTTCACCGGCGACTGCCTCTTCCCCGGCGGGGTCGGCAACACCCGCAAGGACCCGCAGGCCTTCGCCACCCTGATCGACGGGGTGCAGAAGAAGCTCTTCGACGTGCTCCCGGACGAGACCTGGGTCTACCCGGGCCACGGCAAGGACACCACGCTGGGCGACGAGCGGCCGCACCTGGCGGAGTGGCGCGAGCGCGGCTGGTAACGGGCGCACCGGCACGCGCCACCCGCAGGCCGCAGGCCGCAGGCCGCAGGCCGCAGGCCGCAGGCCGCAGGCCGCAGGCCGCAGGCCGCAGGAGGAGGGTCTCAGCCGTCTTCGGGGGCCGGCTCCCACACCGAGTCCTCGGCCGCCGTAACGGCCCCGGGGGCGAGGCTCGCGGCCACCTTGGGCGGCAGCGGCTCCAGGCCGAGCAGGCCCGCCACCACGCGGGTGGTGAAGCGGTGCCAGTCGACGGCGCGGCGCAGCATGGCGTGGTCTCCGCCCGGCATCCGCAGCGCGCAGACCTCGGCCCCCGCGGCGCGCGCCCTGGCCGCGAACGCCCACGTCTCGCGCGGGTCGGTCACCCGGTCCCGGTCGCCGTGCAGCAGCACCACGCGCTTGCCCGCCAGGTGGTCCACGGGCTCCCCGGCCGGGCACCAGGGCGCGAGCGCGACCACGGCCGACACCAGGGGGTGGCCGGCGGCGTGCAGGGCGGCCCGGCCGCCCATGGAGTGGCCGACCAGCACGGTGGGGGCGCGGCCGGCCGAGAGGTCGTTCAGTTCGTCGAGGGCGCGCAGCGCGTCCCGGCCCGCGTCGGCGCGGTCGCCGTTCCAGCCGCGGCAGCCATAGCGGACCTTGCCGAGCACGACGCCGTCCCCGGCCGTGGCGCGCGCTATGGATCGCGCGAAGGGGCGCATCCGCACGTCGGGCAGGTTCCACACGGTGGGCGGCTCCAGGCCGTCGGCGCGGCCGCCGTGCAGCAGCAGGACGGCGGAGGTCGGCGACTGGGCGGCCCGCTGCAGCCGGAAGGCAGGCGCCGGCGCCGTCCGCCTCCCCCGCCGCGTCTCCATAGATGTCATGGAGGCAGGATCGCAGTCACCACCCGCCCTCCGCCTTCCGGGTCAGGTCGCGGCGGATCCCCCGGGGTCCCGGGCGAGGGCCGAGACGCGCGACGGGGCGCCGTTCCAGGTCCCGTCGACCGCTCCTCCCCCACCCCCTTGACAAAGTGGCGAGAACTCGCCGCCGCAGGTGTCGAAGAGGTCGGATACGCCCCGTAACTACCGGTCCGCACAGGTAGTTTGGCCAGCATGCGCGAAGATCGCTCTCCGTCCATGACCCGGCTCGCGGCAGCATCGCTCGCCGGCACAGCCATCGAGTTCTACGACTTCTTCGTCTACGGGACCGCCGCCGCGCTGGTCCTCGGCCCGCTCTTCTTTCCGACGTTCTCCCCGCTGGCGGGGACGCTCGCCGCGTTCGGCACCTTCGGCGTCGGCTTTCTCTCCCGGCCGCTGGGGTCGGTCGTCTTCGGGCACATCGGCGACCGGTACGGACGCCGTCCGGTGCTCTTCGCCTCGCTGCTGCTGACCGGTGCGGCGACGGTCGCCGTCGGGTGCGTGCCGACGTACGACTCGATCGGCGTGGCCGCGCCGATCCTGCTGCTCGTGCTGCGCTTTCTCCAGGGGCTGGGGCTCGGCGGCGAGTGGGGCGGCGCGGTGCTGCTGACGGCCGAGCACGCGCCGGCCGAGCGGCGCGCGCTGTGGGCGAGCTTTCCCCAGGTGGGGCCCTCGGTCGGGTTCCTCCTCGCCAACGGCGTGATGCTGGCGCTCTCCGCCGCGCTGACCGACGCCCAGTTCCACTCCTGGGGCTGGCGGGTGCCCTTCTGGGCGGCGGGCGTGCTGGCGCTGGCGGGGCTGCTGCTGCGTTCGTCGTTGACGGAGACGCCGCAGTTCAAGCAGCTCAGCGAGGCGGGAGAGCAGGCGCGCGTCCCGTTCTTCGAGGTGGTGCGCGGGCACTGGCGGCTGGTGCTGCTGACGGCGGGCGCGCTCTCGGTGGGGTACGCCGTCTTCTACGCGGTGACCACCTGGGCGCTCGCCCATGGCACCGAGCAGCTCGACGTCAGCCGGACCGCCATGCTCACCTGCATCATGGCGGCGGTCGCCGTGAAGGGAGCGGCGACGCCGTTCGTGGCGATGCTCGGCGACCGCTATGGACGGCGGCCGATGTGCCTGACGGGCTGCGCGGCGGCGGCGCTGTGGATGTTCCCCATGGTCGCGCTGCTGCAGACCGCACGGCCGCTGCTGATCTTCTTGGGCTTCCTCGGCGCGCTGCTGGCCTTTGTGACGATGTTCTCGGTGGTCGCCGCGTATCTGCCGGAGCTGTACGAGCCGAAGGTGCGCTGCACCGGAGCGGCCGTCGGCTACAACCTGGGCGGGGTCGTCGGGGGCGCGCTGACGCCGATCGTCGCCACCGCGGTGGCCCGGGGCGACGGGCCGCCGTGGGGCGTGGCCGCGTATCTGACGGCCATCGCCCTGCTGAGCCTGGGCTGCTTCGCGCTGCTGCCGGAGACCCTGCCCGCACAGGCGCGCAAGGCATCCGCCCCGGAGCCGACGGAAGCGGCTGCGGCCTGATCTGACGACCCCCGGCGCTGGGGGCCGGCTTCCGGGCGTGGGCGCACGGACGCCGGCCGGAGTGCGTACGACTCCGGCCGGCGTCCCGGCAGTGCCTGCGGCCTGCGTCGAGCGCTCAGGCCTGGATGCTGTCCTTGTCCTTGCCCTCGTCCGAGGCCTCGGTCTCCTGGGCGCCGTCGGCGGCCAGCGCAGCCTCCTGCTCGGCCCGCTCCTGCTTCTTGGAGGCGATCAGGCTGGTGATCGTCGTGATGATCAGCACGGCGCAGATGAACGCCAGCGAGAACGGGATGGAGATCTCCGGTACGTGCACACCGCTCTCGTGCAGAGCGTGCAGCACCAGCTTCACTCCGATGAAGCCGAGGATCACCGACAGGCCGTAGCTGAGGTGGACCAGCTTCTTGAGCAGCCCGCCGATCAGGAAGTACAGCTGCCGCAGACCCATCAGGGCGAAGGCGTTGGCGGTGAAGACGATGTACGGGTCCTGGGTCAGGCCGAAGATCGCCGGGATCGAGTCCAGCGCGAAGAGCACGTCGGTGGTGCCGATGGCGAGCATGACCACCATCAGCGGGGTCAGGACGCGCTTGCCGTTGACCCGGATGAAGAGCTTGGTGCCGTGGTACTTGTCGGCGACGCCGAAGCGGTTCTCGATGGACTTGAGGAGGCGGTTCTCCTCGAACTCGTCCTCCTCCTCGTCGGAGCGCGCCTCCTGGATGAGCTTCCAGGCGGTGTAGATCAGGAACGCGCCGAAGATGTAGAAGACCCACGAGAAGCTGGCGATGATCGCGGCGCCGCCCGCGATGAAGATCGCACGCAGGACGAGGGCGATCAGCACGCCGATGAGCAGCACCCGCTGCTGGAGGTGGGACGGCACCGCGAACTTCGCCATGATCAGGACGAAGACGAAGAGGTTGTCGACGCTGAGCGACTTCTCGGTGATGAAGCCGGCGAAGAACTCGCCCGACGCCTGGCTCTCGCCGAAGAACATCAGCCCGAGGCCGAACAGCGCGGCGAGGACGATCCAGACGATCGACCAGATTCCGGCTTCCTTGATCGACACGTCATGGGGCTTGCGCCCGATGAAGAAGTCGACCGCGATCAGGGCGCTGAGACCGAGAATGGTCAGCACCCAGAGTTCCAATGAAACGTTCACTGCGCCTCCGGCGTCGTACGGCTACTGATCAGCGTCGTCGCTGCCGGAGGTCTCCTCCACCCGGGCGGCACGAGCCGCACAACGAGCCGGCGCCCCGGGATTGGTCTCTGTCTGTCCATCCGTACTGACGGGCACGCCGCGAGTCGGGAGTACTCCCCTCCGCCCAAGAGACAGTACAGGAAAGACCAAGGAAAGGTAAAGGAGTAGGTAAAGCCAAGCCCAAGCGCGCAGGTCAGCGCGCTTGGGCAGCGGATCTGTCGGCTCAGCGCCGCCAGGAGCGGCGCGCCTCGGCCACCTGGCCGAGGACCTGCCTCAGCACGGAGCTCCCCTGCGGCACGCGCAGCGGCTCGTACGTCCAGGAGTGGCGGACCCACGGGTCGGCCAGGTGGTCGTCGGGGACGGGCGTGATGCGCAGCAGAGAGCGCCACAGCGGGTCGAGCACCGGTCCGTACGCGCTCGCCTCCTCGCGGTCCGCGACCATCAGCAGATGCACGCCGACCGCCGGGCCCTCGTCGGCGAGATAGCGCAGCTGGGTGACGGCGCGGTCGTCGAAGCCGTGCGGGAAGTCGTTGACGATCAGCAGCTGCTCCGCGGTGTCCAGGTCGGGCGGGAGCGAGTCCGCGGCCCCGCCGCGCACGGCCATGGTCACCAGGTCGACCCGCTGGGTGAGCTTGGCGAGGGTGTCGCTCACCCCCTGGGCGCCCGCCGCGGGCGGAGCGGCGAGGACGCCGGTGTCGACCAGCGGGGCGAGCGCGGTCGCCGCCGTGCCCGCGGGGTCGATGACGTGGACCGAGAACTCGCCGGGCGGATACACCGCGAGCAGCCGGGCCGCGTGCCCGACCGCGGAGTCCAGGGCGTGCCTGCGCAGCTGTGCCTCGTCCATCATCATCGCGGCCTCGGAGCCGGCCCGTCCGCTGTCCACCCACAGCCCGCGCTCCAGCGGCAGCCGCACCAGGAACGGGATGCGCAGATCCGGGCTCTCGGGCAGATGGAGATCGCCGAGGCGCAGCGCCATCGGGATCTCCATGGGGACGCGGTAGGCGTGCCACGCGGGGTTGTCCCAGCGTGCGAAGGCGGGCGGCAGGGCGGGCTCGACGACCTCGGACTCGGCGGTGAGCTGGGCCAGGTCGCGGTCGAGCACCTGGCGGGCCTGGTCGGTGAGCGCGTCGCACTTGGCGCGGGCCGTCTGGCGGGCGGCGTCGCCGGCGCCGCCGATGCGGCTGCGCGGATCGGACAGGACCTTGTCGAGCTCCTGCTCCATCCGCGACTCGGCGAACTCGACGGCGCTGCGATACGCCGCGGTGGAACGCGCCAGATCCTCGAACATGCCCCAGATCTGGTTGTAGAGGCGCTCCTCCATGGACCAGCCGGTGGCGTCGCCCGCGACGGGCGCGGCCGGCTGACCGGGCCGGCCCGGCGGCGCGGACGGGGGCGGCGGCGGGGG